>JAOAQY010000208.1 GCA_025210965.1 Tissierellales bacterium | reverse complement strand
TTTTTGTATTTTAGTAGTTAACGCAATTATTTATGAAATTCAATTATGATTAGCTGTAAAAATATAGAAAATAGTGAATATTGAAATATATCTATATCATAAATATACCACAAAACGAGGTATAAATATACAGTATAGTCTAAAGAAATCGTAATTTCAATCATTTTTAAAATTTATTGAAGGATTAAAAAATATTAGCTTGTGTTTAAAAATTTGGTGTGGTATACTTTTAAATAATAAATTTACGTATTGGGAGAGCAAACTATGTTTGATAATACACTGACATTTACACAACAATTTAATTATTATTATTGGTCATATAGATAGATTTGTATTTATGATAAAACGATTCATCATAGATACAAAGTATTGATTTCGATATTTGTATCTATGATGGCCTTATAGTGATGCTTATTTTGCCACATAGAAAAGACTATGTGGCGATTTTTTTGTAGGAATAGCCAGATAATTGGCTATTTTTTTTATTGCCTGATATAGCTAAATAGTTTAAATAATAAGGAGAGAAGAATTATGACAAAAGAAAATTCAACATCGAGAGAGGGGTTTACTTCCAAATTCGGATTTATAATGTCTTGCATTGGTTCAGCACTTGGACTAGGTAATATTTGGATGTTCCCTTACAAATTGGGAGCATATGGTGGAGCTGCATTTTTGATACCGTATTTCATATTTGTATTCGTACTTAGCACCACAGGACTTATAACAGAGTTTACATTTGGTCGTCATTTTAAGGCGGGGTCGTACACTGGTATTACAAATTTATTTGAAAAAAAGGGCAAGAAACATGGAAAGTTGATGGCAATTATTCCAACTATAGGACTGACTGGTATATTTATATTTTACTGCGTTGTAGTTGGATGGATACTAAAATACTTTACTCTGAGCATAACAGGTCAGATTACAAGTATAGATACAGAGGCTTACTTTGGCACTTTTTCAGGGACATCAGCAACTATACCTTGGTTTTTACTAGCTATAGTATTGACGCTTTTGATTGTAATTTCTGGAGTAGCACAGGGCATTGAGAGATTAAATAAAATAATATTGCCAATATTATTTTTCATATTCATTTGCTTAGCTGTAAAATCACTTACATTAGAAGGCTCAATGGAAGGTGTTCGCTATCTTTTAGTGCCGAGATGGGAAGTGCTATTGGACATGAAAACTTGGATAATGGCTCTAGGACAGGCATTTTTTACAGTTTCACTAACTGGATGTGGAATGGTAGTATATGGTAGTTACATCGACGAAGGATTTGATATTCCAAAATCATCGCTACAAACAGCTATATTTGACACTGTAGCGGCATTATTAGCATCATTTATAATCATACCTGCTGTATTTGCATTTGGTATAGCTCCTGATTCGGGACCATCACTATTATTTATAACAGTTCCAAAAGTATTTCAATCTATGCCATATTCATCACTTATTAGCAGTTTATTTTTCCTTAGCATAGTATTTGCAGCCATATCATCATCTGTAAGTATGCTAGAAGGGCCTGTTGAGACGCTTTTGACGATTACAAAACTTACTCGTAAAAAAGCTTCAGCCCTCATTGCGTCAATTTGTTTTCTAATAGGATTACCTCTAGCTATAAACAATGATATGTTTGGTAAATTTGCTGATTTTATAACTACTATATTGTCACCAATAGGGGTTTTGATAGTAGCTGTATGTTTCTTCTACATGTTAGATAAAGAGACCGTATTAAAAGCTATCAACAAGGGATCTAAAAATCCAGTGGGTTCATGGTTTGTTCCACTAGGAAAATATGTTTTTGTGGCTACTACTGTGTTGATTATCGTATTGGGAATGTTTTACGGCAGTATTGGTTAGTATTTTTAGTAATCTTGTAACTTTCTTTGGGTAAGTATAAAAAAAGAAAGTCGAGGTGGGCTTATGAAAGGGATAGAAACAACTAGATTTTTTGAAAAATTGTTTCAAGAATCTGGTGATGCGTATATCATTTTCAAAAATGATCATTTTGTGAGATTTAATAATAAGAGCTTGGAAATGCTTGGATATGATGAAGTACCAGATGGTCTCAGACCATCTGATATTTCACCTAAGTATCAGCCAGATGGGCGACTATCAAGCGATTTAGAAACGGATATAGTAAATACTGCTTTTGAAAAGGGATTTATTAGATTTGAGTGGTATCACAAGAGAAAAAATGGAGAAGTATTTCCGGCAGAAGTAGTTTTAACTGTAATATCGAGTGGAGAAAACGAAGATGATTATATATTTGTTGCACTTAGAGATATAACAGATAGAAAAAAATTAGAAAAAGAAAATGAGGAAATGCTCAAAATATTAGATAAAAAAGCCACTAAAGCTGAGCAGAGAAAACAAGAAGCTGAGGAAGCTAATAGAACGAAGAGCATGTTTCTTGCAAATATGTCTCACGAAATTAGAACGCCCATGAATGGGATAGTGGGTTTTTTAGAATTATTGAGACAAACAGAGTTAAATGATGAACAGTGGGAATACGTAACTGAAGCTCAGTCAGCGAGTACTACCTTACTGCAGTTGATAACAGATTTACTTGACATATCAAAGATAGAGCAGGGAAAAGTAGTGCTTGAAAAGACGTCTTTTAGCATAAGAGAGATAGTAGAGGATGTATGTATACTAGTAAACCAGCAGGCTCAAAAGAAGGGTATAGCTGTGTATCCATTTTTAGAAACATCGATACCTGAGTATTTGCTTGGAGATCCAACTAGAATTAGACAAATACTACTAAATCTAGCTTCAAATGCCGTAAAATTTACATCTAGAGGAGATGTTATTCTCTCCATGAAAGGTCATACAACAGACGATGGTATGTTTGACATGGTTTTAAGTGTTAAAGATACTGGAATTGGTATGACAGAAAAGCAATTGGCAGAAGTATTTAGTCCGTTTGTTCAAGCCGACGCTTCGACTACTAGAAAATACGGTGGCACTGGATTAGGACTCACCATAAGTAAAAATTTAGTTGAGCTTATGGGTGGAGAGTTGAAGGTGAGTAGCAAGGTTGGAAAGGGAAGTATATTTTCTATCCATCTAAAATTAGAGCTTGGTGAAAGCATCAAAGAGGTAGAAAATATTGGCGAAGAATTTAATGATATAAAAGTATTGATTATTGATGATCATGAAAAGAATAGAAGAGTACTAAAAGGATATCTAAAAAATCACGTAGAAGAGATCGTAGAGTGTGAAGGCAGTCAGTGGGCGCTCACAGAAATTATGGCAAGGGAAAATGAAGGCGATCAAGTGGACATAATAATTAGCGATTATCAAATGCCAGGCATGAATGGTTTAGAGCTAGCAGAGCTTCTAAAATCTATACCTAAATTTTGTGATATTCCAATTATGATTGTCAGTTCTTCTTTGGAAAAAACAGATTTAGATAGCAAGAACTCGGAATATCTAGACGGAATAATACTAAAGCCATTTAGAAAAAAGGTTCTGTTTGAAACGATGCAACGAGTGCTCAGCAACAAATTAAAGAGACATTTTGAGAGAAATAATGAAACAGCTAACTATGAAAATCGAGAAATGAAAGTGCTTTTAGCTGAGGATAATATTACAAATCAGAAGTTATTTATAAGATATTTAGATAAATTAGGTATGGATTGCGATTTAGCTGAAAATGGTCAGGAAGCATTTGAGCTTTGGCAAAAAAATGAATATGATGTTATATTTATGGATTGTCAAATGCCTGTGATGGATGGATATGAAGCTACCGAGCTGATTAGAAGATCAGAGGAGAAGGGAAATCATGTGAAGATTATAGCGCTAACGGCTAGTGCATTTGAATCTGATAGACAGAGATGTATAGAGGTTGGTATGGACGATTATATGTCAAAGCCAATTGATTATGATAGACTAAATTCTATATTGGTGCAGCCAGATGATTCGTGTATGATAGCATTAGAAACTGTAGAAGAGAGAAGTGCTTGCTTAGAAGAAGCTATGGAAGAGCTTCACATGATTACAGGAATAAAATACGATGAGCTAGAAAAGATGTATGGATATTTCTTTTCAGAGCTTAAACCTACACTTGAAAACATGCTGAGAATCATAGATGATGAGAATGTAGATTTACTAAGAGAAAACGTGCACAGGTTAAAGGGTAGCTCTGGAAATCTAAGGCTTAAAAGAATTTACGATAGATTTGTAGATATGGAACCACTTATAGAATCAGATTCACTAGAGCGATGTAGGATATTGATCATCGAATTATTAGAACTATTGGAGAGAATAGAATTTTAGATAGATAAATCTCGATTCGTATTGACATAGGCTGTATAATGAATAGGTGGCCTATTTTATACTTTAAAGGCGAAAACCCCCGACAGCTTTAGCCTAGTGGTAGTTCAAACGAAACGAGGGAAATTTATGGAAGATGGTTATAAACATATAGATAGAAATGCCAAAAGTATATGGCATATTACTGGTTTTATAAAGACGATAGTTATAGCTCTAATGGCCTTTGTCATAGCAGCGATTTGGTTTAAAGAATTGAAAAGACCGATAGTTATAGGTGTATTGTCATTTGGGTTGATTGTACTATCAGTAGTTAATCCTATAATACGATATGGGAGATGGAGATACAGGGTATTAGATGATAGAATTGATTTGATTTATGGGATCTATTGGAAAACACATAGTGTAATACCGACATGTAAAATACAATATTTAAAGATTTCTCAGGGAGTGATACAGAGAATATTTAAAGTATCGAGCGTGCAGATTTTGACAGCGGGAAATGAGATTGAAATAGAGAATATCAATGAAGAAGACGCTAAGATATTGGTTGAGAGACTTCAAAGTCAAATAGAAAGGGATGATGAGAATGGGCGAGAAGCGTAGAAATCATCCCTTGTCTATGGTTAAAAACTTTCTGCTTGGTTTTATAAAAACATTTATTCCATTGGTCATACTTGCTTTTAAGGATTGGGAAGATGGAAGTACATTTTTTCTAGCACTTATAGTGATATTTGGAGTATTGGTATTTATAGTTCAGATACTAGCATGGAAGTATGCGACATATGAAATTGGCGACGGTAAAATGAAGGTTGAAAGTGGTGTATTTGTAAAGAAAAGAAATAAGATACTGCTAGATAGGATACAGACATTTGATATCAGCAGACCACTTATCTACAGACCATTTAAAGTCGTAAATTTGAAAATAGACACTGGAAATACTAGTGAAAATGAATCTGAAATGTCATTTGACGTAAGTGAAATAGAACTAGAGAGAATTCGGGACATTGTATTTGTAGGTGATGACGCTGAAATAGATAAAGAAGATGTGTTTGCAGATGATGATGCTAAAACTTTTGAAGCGAGTAGGCGAGAGGTATTTGTATTAGGACTTACATCAGCTAGATTTTGGACAGGTTTAGTAGCTTTTTTTGCGGTATTTAGTTTCTTTAGTAAATGGATTAAGACTTTATTTAGTTTGGATTTGTACGATTATCTTATAGAATCTGCAATGGTGTATGACGTCCAAACTATTCGAGACATAAGGCATATAGCAAAGATAGGAGTAGTAATATTGCTGTTTATGCTAGTTTTGATTTTACTTGCAACTATAAAAAATTATTTGAGATATAAAAACTTTAGGGTCACAAGATTAGATCATGAGATATGCATAGAGTATGGCTTTTTAGATAAAAAGCAGTATCACCTGCCAGTTGAGAAAATATCAGCGCTGTATTTTAGAGAGACTATGATGCAGAGTATTGTTGGTTATCAAAAATTGTGTATAGAGACAATTGGTTATGGGAATGAAAATGGAGAAGAAGAAGTATTGTATCCTATGATAAAAAAAGATGATGCGAATTCCTTAGTTAAGGAGCTACTTCCAGAGATGTATTTTGATGAAGATATGAGTAGGGCTGAATCTAGAACTCTTAAGAGATTTATATTTAGGTCTATCAGTTGGAGAATTGCAATTAGTGCGATTTTGATGATATTTGCAAAGCGCTATGTAGGCATATTTGTTTATCCCGTAGTAGTATTACTTATTCTAGATGGAATTTTTATTGGCTATATGAATCACAATCATTCGCAAATCGGATTTAACAAAAAACATTTGTCGCTTAGTTATAAAGGCAGAGGTAGAGAGATAATTGTTATTCCGATAGAAAAAATAGAAGGATTCCAGATATCACAAAATTTATTTCAGAAAAATAAGGGGCTTATAGATTACAAATTTTCTATATGGGCAAATGATTCTAGAGGAGAATACAAGATCAGAGATTTAGCGGAAAATAAGTTTGAAAAGAGTTTGTGCGAACTTCCATTTGAGTAGCAAACGTGATTTAGATATTTAGAAATCGATTTCTTTGTGAATATTACAAAGAAATCGATTTTTTTTTGTGGAAATTCTAAGAATTAGTTGCCATCAGCAAATATATAATTAGTGTATAAAACAATGCTTAGTTGATGAGAGGAGTTAGATATGAACAAGAAATTATTAGTAATTGTTTCATTGATATTGATTGCAGTTGGAGGTTTTTTGGTTTGGCAAAAGAGTAAGCCTATTGAAATAAAAATGGCAAGTAAATCAGAGGAGACTCAAGTGGTAGTTACGAAAGTAGAAGAAGATAGTGAGGCTCAAGAGATAGAAAAGTTAATAGCTAGAAAGATAGGAAATGAAGATAGTGATATTGTAATAGTGTATTCTCAAGGTGGCCCAACTACAGAGGTTGAAACAGAGGTGCTTGAAGAGTTTAGAGACTCTAATGAGAAGTTGGAGGATGCATTGATTGTTCAACCTCATCAAGTTCAAACTAGACGACCAGAGTTATTTACGGCAGACCATATAAGTTTTGAGCAAGCTGTAGAATACGATAAAGAGACTGTATCGAATATAGCAGAAGTAGTAAAATATTATAAAGCTAAAGACAAAAAAGTATATGTAGTGGGAATATCATTTGGAGCGTTTGTCTCGGCTGATCTCATAAATGCAGAGGGTACAGAGCTAGCAGATGGATATGGAATAATGGTTGGAAGACTTGATATGGATGAAGTTTTTTGGAAAGGTTTTAGCCAAGGAATGGGAGGAAATTTTGATAAAGGAATTACTCCAATGCTTAGTGAAGCTGAATCGGTTGAAGAATCTAATATGTATAGATTAGCAGCAGGTATAGGTCATAAGAGATTTACCGAACTTCTCAAGGATAAAGATTTGAGCAATGTGGTATATGTTTACGGACTTGTGGATGAAGCGGTAGGAAAATTGACCGAAAAAGAAGTTAAATTTTTAAAAGATAGAAATGCTGTAGTGATAGAAAATGAAGGCGGTCATAGTGAAGCTAGTACGTATGAGACTGCGGCGATGATGAAGCTTTTACTTGAAAAGTAGTGGAAAAATATGCTGGTAAAACTATAGAATTCTTGATATACTAGAGTTAGGTTGAGTTTTTAGATGCGGCAGTGCATGGAGGCGGTTCGCAATATATAAAACAAGACAAACGTGAAGTAATAATCATGGGTTTATTTTATATAGTGAGATATCGGGTTAGTAGCAAATTTGCTAGGTAGGGTGTTGTTTGAAAAGACCCTGTCTAGCAAATTTGCTTTTTTATAGAAATTTTTTGGGTTTCAAAAAATTGTATTGCAAATTTTGATTTAAAAAAGAGAAATTTGAGAAGGAGAATTGGAGATGAAACTAAACTACAAAAAGACATTGACCCTTGGTATGGGATTTTTTGCTATAGCTCTAGTTTGGCAAATTTATAATTTTTATGTGCCGTTATTTTTAGCAGAATATATACCAAATAGTATGACCATGGTCAACGGTATAATGACTATGGACAATGTACTAGCTGTTACGATGATACCTATAATAGGAAGTTTGAGCGATCACACCAAGACGAGATTTGGAAGACGTATGCCTTATTTACTCATAGGAATGCCACTTTCAGCTCTATTTTTTGTACTCATACCTCATTTTAATTTAAATAGTGGTGGATCGCTTGGAGTATTTGTTATACTCATCATGCTATATCTGACTATGATGTCATTATTTAGATCACCTACTATAGCACTTATGCCAGACATTACTCCTCCAGAGCTTCGAAGCAAGGCAAATGGAGTCATAAACTTCATGGGAGGTTTTGGAACTATATTGGCACTGACTCTTGGAGCTATGCTGTATAAGATGAATGAAAATTATCCATTTTGGATGACAGGTGTACTCATGATGGTTTCACTTGCAGTGCTTTTCTTTGGAATAAAAGAACCGGAAGTGGGAACTATAGGGGAACACGATGATGAGAAGCTTAATTTCAAACAGTCAATACATGATTTGTTTCACAGCTCAGATAAAACGACTAGCTATATACTATGCGCTATTTTTTGCTGGTTTGTGGCATATGAAGGAGTGCTGGCGACATTTAGTAACTATTGTGTGAAATTTCTAGGGATAGAGGAGTCATCGGCTTCACTTTATCTATCCGTAATGAGCGCCCTTTACATGGTTACCGCTATACCTAGTGGATATTTTGCAGCTAAAGTCGGAAAGGCAAAAGCTATTTCAATGGGTATCGTGGGTATGTTTGCCTCATTTATGCTCATAGGGTTTTTGAGGAAGGATTTATTGTTTTTGAATATACCTTTTAGCATAAGCATGATGGTGCTAATGGTAGTTGCAGGTATTTCGTGGGCTCTTATAGGTATAAACTCTTATCCACTAGTTGTTGAAAGAGCAAAGAGCAATCAATTTGGTATATACACTGGATTATATTACTTCGCAGCACAGTCAGCAGCTATAGTAGGACCGCTTTTACTTGGTCTAGTCATAGATGCCCTAGGATTTAGAGCGATGTTTCCATTTGCGGCAGTATTTTATGCCTTTGCATTTGTGTGGATTAAGAAGTCAGGGGAAAAATAGATTGCTTTTCTAGTTGACGCAAATAAAAATCAGAGTTAAACTATAGTCGTAAGTGAATACGTGTTTGTAAAAGTGATAGCTTAAATCAGAACATGTATTTGAAGTTGTAAATGACTATAGAGGAGATGTCTTTTAGATGAAAAGAATTGA
>JAOAQY010000207.1 GCA_025210965.1 Tissierellales bacterium | reverse complement strand
TTACGTTTATTGGTTTTAAAACATCTCTTAAATCTGACCACACCTTGGATGTATGCATCTCCCACTCTATCCACTTTTCTTCATTCATATAATTGCACTCTCCTCAAATCCATCTATTTTAGAATCACTCAATTTCACAAGTTCTGGATTGTCTGATACTAATATTATTGTCATCCTCCCACGAAATCTCTCAAGTAACCATTTAAAATTAGCTAATGTTTCAACATCCATACTCTCATCTATCCTGTCTAGTATAAGTATTCTTGGTCTATCTATCAATGCTCTTGTAAGGTTTAATCTCTGGATAAATGCAGGTGATAAAGAGTTCCTTGAATAATCATCTATCTGAGTCTCGAATCCATTTGCTTGGTGACTTATCATTTCATCAAGTCCTGTAATTGCAGACGCATTATAAGCATTTTGTATTTTAGCATCATTAAAATATGTTATATTATCAATTATGCTGCCTTTGTAAATACTGACATGTTCACATATATATTCTATTTTTCCTTTTAGAGAATTCATATTCCACTCTTTGATATCAAGATTGTCTATCAACACTTGACCTGATTTTATCTTTTCTTGTCCTATCATCTTTCTCAATATAGTTTTATACGATAAAAAAGACCTCGGACTTATATGAACAAAACTTCCCGCTTCTATGGTTGCATTTAAAATCTCTTTTTTGTGTGTTTGTATATCTTCATATTCGAGATTAATAATCTCTATATTGCCAGATATATCTTCTGGAAAATCGGGTACATTGCTTGCATATTGTGATTTTATATCTGCAATCTGGTTTATTCTGTTTTTCAATATCTGTATATCTTTTCTCTGAAAATACTGATTCATTATGCTAACAACTGGCCCTATAGCTCTTCCTCCAAGCATTGCACATGCTGTTATCTCTGCAAAAGTTATACTATTTGTGCTTATTAAGAATCCACCACCAATGAGTATCGTAAATAGGTTTAGCTGAGCAAAATTTGATGAAAGTGTCCTCGGTATGCTTTCATATTTGTCACTTATATAAGATGATTCCGTAGCTTCATCTAGCAACTTTCTATACCTGATAATCTGAGATTCTTCAATACCCGCGCCCTTAACTAGATGTATTTTTTCAAGAGTTTCTGTTAATTGATCCACTAATTTATTATTTGCTCTAATTTGCGCTATTCTATTCTTAAAATACTTATGTGAAATTATCAAAAGAACTATCACATATATCGCTGACAACACTATGGGAATAAGCACCAACGGCCCACCAAAAATATAAATCAAATATAGAAATATACACATAAATGGTAAATCAATAAATAATTGATACATTCTAGTAGAATGAAACGTTGTAATTCTAGAAATTGAATTGAATTTTTCTAAATTTGTTATGTAATTTTCATCATTTGAATTATGGGTATAAGAATGCATCAATTTATTCATCAAAAATATGGATAATTTGTATTCATACTTAGCTGAAATCCATTTAGTTGAAGAATCTTTTATTTTTTTCATAATAGACTCCAAAAATATTGCTATCAATACTCCAATCAATACATATCTAAGACTAGCCAGTGAGCGAGATAGCATTATGCTTCCGTATATTTTCTTCATAGCTAGTGGCAGCGTCAAACTCAATAAATTAATTGATAAATAAACTAATAGCATTATAGGAATAAATCTAATCGGCGTGCGATTAATTCTGTTATATTTTTTCTTGTCTTTATCCATTTGTAGCTCCTCCAATATTCCTTATTTTTACACTATATTTATACACTATTTTCTGTTTTTTCAAACCTAAGTCGCTAACTTAAACTCTAAATTAAAACAAAAAAGGTAACCATTTCTAGTTAACCTTTTTTTCATCAATTATTTATTTCATATGTTTTTTTGTTCTTTTTTGTATATGTTTTTCTTTTTACGCTTTTTCTCATACATAGCATCATCTGCTAGCTTTATCAAATCATCTATTGACTCGTCATTTTCAATAGTATACGTCTTTATCCCTACTGATATTCCCAGTTGTTTGCCTTCGTTAATCTCGACATTTTCAGTTTCAAGCCATCTTGAGATTTTTTCTGAATAACCATTCTTGGAATTTATAAACTTTTGAAACTTAGATTCAGCTGACTGAGCCTGAGCAAACTCAGTGTCCAAAAGCAATACTATAAATTCATCTCCACCATATCGTCCTATTATGTCAGTAGATCTAAATATCTTTTTCATGCTTTCTCCGAGATCTATCAAAATTTTATCACCTACATCATGACCAAAGGTGTCATTGTAATACTTGAAATTATCTAAATCAATAAACATTATACTAAAACAATGCATAGAACCATTTTGAATTTGTGTTATAGCTGCTTCTATTTGTTCCAAAATATGACTTCGATTTAATAATTTTGTGAGTTCATCAGTCGTTGCAAGTGTATACAATTCATCATTTAAATTTAGTAATTTTTTATTCCTATACTCTAATTTTTCATTCAAAGCATTTAACTCTTTTGTTCTTTCTTCTACCATTATTTCAAGACTTGTAGTATAGTGATGAAGAGACTCTGCCATTTTATTATAACCGCCTACTAGCATTCCTATTTCATCATTTAAATTAACATCTTCAATCTGTATTATCTCTGATTTTCTAGATTGTCCAACTGCTCTCGTAAGCTTCACTATAGGTGCAACAATCCTTGATGATAAAATAAATGTACTTGCTGATAATATTATAACCAATACTATGGATATTCCAGATATAATATACATAAGTCTTATAGCAGGTGCATATATCTCTTCTTCCAATGTAGTAATTACGAGTTTCCATCCCAATGATGAAGGAATTTCATTATACGTAACTATTTTTTCTTTATCGATATTTCCATCATAGTAATCTCCACTTCCAAATTTACTTTCTTTCATTTCAGCCCATAATTCTTCAAGACCATCAAATCCCATTTTGGTTCCATCTTTCATATTTTTACCAGTATATTTTACAGTTTCTGGGTGAGCTAATATCTCCCCTGAAGAATCTATTATCCAAGCATAACTGCTAGGAAGTACTTCTATTTGCCTTACTAATTGAGTCAATCTACTTAACTGTATCGCGCCTCCTAATCCTCCAGCAAAGTTTCCATCTTCATCTCTTATCGCAACAACGATAATTACTTCTGCAACTTTTCTTATCCTTCCTATCACTGGTTTTGAAATAAAATAATCTTCATCACTTTGCTTTATGATTTTATAATATTCCCTGTCCGCTATATTTCCCGAAAAATCTTCTACTGTTACAAAATCACCTAATTTATCAAAATAAAAAACATTAAAAAATTCGCTTCCACTTTTATTAAATAAATAATTCATTATTTCTTTCATCCGATTATCATCTAGATTCACCACGTCTGTTTCTTCAACAAAATCAAGCAACCTATCCTTATTAGATTTTATAACATTACCTAGCATCTCCGCCTGGAGTTTATTTATTGCAAGTGACTGCTCTATCGCATTTTGATTTAGAAATTTTGATTCTAAATAATAGAACAATGTCGCATCTACTACAATAACTATAGTTATTATACTAAAAAAACTTACAAATATTTTTGTTCTTATAGATTTGAACATGGGATTTATCCCCTTTCCTAAAAATAACAGCTTTATGAACTTATTATCAATTTCATCATTTCAATGTTCTTTTTTACAAATAGTTTTTTAGTCGTGATGTTATTATATATGTTTTTTCATTCTTTAACAATTCCTTACAAAATTTTATATTTATAAAAATGGTTAATTTGTAAAATATGATATTATATTTCACCTTATACCCCAAAATCACATTCAAACTTTGCTTTTAGATATAGTTTCAAAATAAAAAAGGTCAATTTGCAAAAGATTTTTAATCTTCTCGCAAATTGACCTTTATATATACTCATTAATTAATATTGGAATTTCGAAATCATGCCTGATAGATGTTCGCTTGATTCTCTCAAATTTCTAGCATTTGTTGAAATATCATTAACACTCGCTTGGAATTCATCTGCAAATGCAGCTACTTCTTCTGTAGACGCCGCAGTTTCTTCTGACACACTTGCTACAATTTGTATAGCCTGCAATATATCATTTTTCTTTCCATCCACAGTTGTTATCCTACCGTTTACCCTATCTATTCTCTCAATCATCCCCGTCAAAGAATTAGCTACATTGTTAAAATCTTCTTTTGACTTTTCAACTGCATGAGATTGGTTTTCAGATATCTTCAACACGCTTTCCATAAGTTCACTTGTCTGATTCACTTGCTTTTGAATTTCAGAAACTATAGTCGATATCTCTATAGTTGATTTGTTGGATTCCTCAGCTAATTTACTAACTTCATTTGCAACTACAGAAAAACCTCTACCATGTTCTCCAGCGCGAGCCGCTTCAATAGATGCATTAAGCGCGAGTAAATTAGTTTGACTTGATATCTCATTTATTGCTTCTGTAATTGCCGATATCTGCTCAATTTTTTGATACAGCTCCTTAATCGCATCATTTATATCATTAGACGCTTTTATATTTTCTGAATTACTATTTTGAAGCTCTATCATACTTTTTTGACTTATTTCATTTATCTCTCTGATTTCCATAGAACTAGTCTTCATATCTTCTGAAATAGAATTTATCTCATTAATTTCATCTCCTAATTCTGAAAGTTTGTCAGATGTAACCATAACTTCTGTCGCTTGTTCTGTAGCACCCTCTGCTATCTCAGATGTAATAGTAGATAGCTTTTCTGAAGAATCTGTTACATCTCCTGTGATAAGCTCTAAAGAAGTGCACACAGATTCTAAATTCTCACTAGATCTAGAAATTTCAACTACCATATCTCTAATGGTCTTTATAAATCTATTAAAGTCATTTGCTAACTTCCCTATCTCATCTTTAGAGTGAACTTCCATTTCATGTGTTAAATCACCTTCACCACTCGCAATTTCCTCAAGTTTTTTAGTAATCTTTAATATCGGTTTTACTATTATTTTGTTTCCATAGTAGTATCCGAATAGCAATATCATTAATCCAAATGCACTAAGTCCAATCAATGTATTCTTAAATAAACCGACTTTTTGATTGTAATTTTCTTGATACATCATAACTATTTTATGAAAATCATTTTTGATATTCATAGCATTCGTAGTCATGAAATAAACATCTTCTCTATTAGCATTGCCATCTAATATTTTTTTAGCCTCTTCTACATATCGGCTAGTTTTATTCTGTATATCTTTTATAGCATTTACAATTTCAGCATCTTTATTACTACCTATATACAAATTCTCATCACCATTTATCAGAGCACTTGTTATTTTTTTATATGTCTTCATTTCCTTCTCTAATATCTTTTTTGCGTCATCTACATCACTTAATCCATCATCGCTATGGTATATCTGCATAGAATAATTACTAATAAGCATCGTCCTCATCCGCTGACTTCCTGACAAATTGATAGCAACCCCATCGTCCTCCATCTGATTGAAAGTTCCAAATGCTAGTATTACCGTCACAACAAATGGTACAAATATAAGCAAAAATACTGCTATAAGTTTAGTCTTTATACTTTTCATACGTCTCCCCCATTAAGTAAATTTACTACTTACTATCATAATAGCAGATATCCGTAATCATTTCAATTTGATTTTTATTACAAAAACAGAAAGATTAAATTTAATATTGAAAACGCTTATATAAACTTATAGTTATATAATTATATCCTATGCTGTAAATCTCCAAGATTCAGCCTTTTCTCTAATATCCATAAACTGCTTATAAATTCCTTTTTCTTTTGATAGTTTTTTATGCGTTCCATTCTGTACAATTTGCCCTTGATTAACAACTAATATTTGATCTGCATTTTCTATAGTCGCTAATCTATGAGCTATAACTATTATAGTTTTCCCATGAGTAAGGGCACTAATAGCCTTCTGAATTTGATGCTCATTTTCTGGGTCTACGCTAGCCGTTGCCTCATCTAATATTACTATAGGCGCTTTCTTCAATATAGCTCTCGCTATCGATATTCTCTGCTTTTCACCTCCTGATAAAGATGCTCCACCTTCCTCTACTATAGTTTCGTATCCATTTGGCAGTTTCATTATAAAATCATGACAGCATGCCTTTTTAGCTGCATCAATCACTTCTTCTCTTGTAACATCAGTGTTCCCAAAAGCTATATTATTGTAGATACTATCATTAAATAAATAAACTTTTTGAAATACCATGCTTATATTTTTCAGTAAACTTTCACAAGTTAATTTTTTCAGATTAGTTCCACCTATTTTAATATCGCCTTTTTGAGGATCATAAAATCTTGCAATAAGATTGCACAAAGTAGATTTTCCTCCTCCTGATGGCCCCACTATAGCAGTAGTAGTTCCTTGATTTATATGAAATGAAATATCCCTTATAACTTCCTTTGTTTCATAACTAAAACTCACATTTTCAAAATCTATATCAAACTTTTTGAGTTCTATATCACCACCACCAGAATCTATATAACTAGCATTTGCTATTCTTTCCAGTTGATTCATCGTACTATCAAGCATTTCTAATACATGTGTTGCATTATTTATTCCCTCTACTTGTGCAAATATCATAAACGAAAATGTCATAATCATAACCAACTCTGATATCCTAATATCACCATTCAAAGCATAGAATGAAGATATAGTAACTAAGAATACAGATGCAATCTTAAGACTAAATAAATGCATACAATTCATTGGTACAAATTGTTTTTCAATGCCTATATTTACATCTTTACTACTTTGATAACTATCTTTTATTTTTTGAAGAGCCTCTCCTTCATGTCCAAATGATTTAACTATAGAAAGACCTTTTATATATTCTATAGTAGAGCCTATCATTTCTTTTTGGGCCTTCTGATGAAGTGGTGCATTTTTTTGGCTTTTCTTTCCAAGTGCCTTAAGTGCTATTGCAGAACCCATCAGACCACCTAAACATACAAGTCCTAAAATTGGCTTATACAACAACATACAAATTACAAGAGTTAGAGCTCCTATATATCCATTTACAACCGTATCTATCATCTTCATAGCGTACATTTCCATATACGATAAATCACTAGTCACAGCTGCAGTTATATCTCCAGCACTATAATTTTGAAAAAAACCAAGAGATACTCGTTTAAGCAAGTTTCCTATTTTTGTCCTGTACTCTTCGGTAACTTCATATCCTATACTTTCTTGTAATACTGCTTTCTTATATGAAGTCCAATATCTGCCAAATACTGCGAATAATAAAGACAGCAATGCCACATAGACACTCTCTTTTCGTAGCACTAATTGACCTTTTTCTGCATCTATTATCAAATTCAGAGTAATTGCACCTATCATTATTGGCATAGCTACAAATATACTGTTGAGCATAGAATAAACAAAGCCCTTATAAAGTCTTTTTTTGTGCGTACCCGTCCATTCTATAATTCTCTTTATAATTTTAAGCATAGGCTCTTTCCTCCATTTCTCCTAAATCACTCCAATTTTTAGTTCCTATATGAGCCTTCCAGAGTTCTTTGTAAAGCTTGCTATTTTTCAGTAGCTCATCTTGAGTTCCAGCTGCATCAACTTCTCCTTCTTTCATCAATACTATTTGATCTGCAGATTTTATAGTAGACAATCTATGCGCTATGACTATCAATGTTTTCCCTCTAGTCAAAGCAGATATTGATTTTTGTAGTTTATCCTCATTTTCTGGATCTGTGAATGCAGTTGCTTCATCTAATATCACTATAGGTGCATCTTTCAAAAGAGCTCTTGCTATTGCAATTCTCTGACGCTCTCCACCCGACAATTTCGCACCAGCCTCTCCTGCATTTGTTTGATATCCCAGCTCTAGCCTTAATACAAATTCTTCACATTGCGCTGCTCTTGCAGCCCTATAAACTTCTTCATCACTAGCTGACGGCTTTCCCATCCTAATATTCTCCAGAATAGAACAATCAAATAAAAAATTATCTTGTGTTACAAAACTTATTATTTTTGAAAGTTGAGAAAGTGGTATATGTCTTATATCTATATCATTAATTTTTATTGATCCACTTTTTACATCCCAGAATCTAGTTATCAACTTAGCTATTGTCGACTTGCCTCCACCAGATGGCCCAACCAATGCAGAAAATGTACCCTCTTTGAAATCAAGATTTATATTTTCCAAAACATTAGAACTCTGTTCCTCATAAGAAAAACTGACATTTTCTAATTTTATGTCATAGTTCTTTAATTCTACTTCTATCTCTGAATCGTTTAACTCTTCTATGTCTAATAGACTAGCTGCATCTTCAATTGCGTAACTTATTGTTTTCGAATCATTTATTGCCACTGTAAACCACATGAGCGGAGTTATAAGGCCTAATGACAATATCAAACACATTGCAAATTCCAGTGGTGCTAATTCTCCATCTATATACAAGTATAATCCCATCGGTATAGTTCCCAAAAGTGTAGAAGGTAGTATAGCTATAGTAAAATTCATCGATTTCCAAGTAGCTCTAAACCATTCCAATGTAAATTCTTTAAAAGATGATACAGAATCTGAAAATTTCTCATACGAATCCTGTGTTTGACTAAATGCCTTTATCACCTCAATGCCACCTATATACTCAACTATCACACTATTGACATGATTACTAGCCTTCATGAAATCATCATACTTTTTGCTAAAATTTTTCATCATACTCATGAAACTTATGATTCCAAAAGGAATAGTTATCAACGATATAAATGCCATTTTCGCATTTATATTCATTAAGTATATAAATATTCCTAGTGGTAATAATCCATTAGAAATTCCCTCAGGAATCATATGAGCCAGTGGAAGCTCTATAGTTTCAACTCTATCAACTATTACATTTTTTAGCTTCCCTGATGTCTGATTTAATATCGTTCCAAGTGGAGCTTTCATCATTTTGTTCATCATTTTAAGTCTTATGCCTTGTAATATAGTATATGCTGATATATGGGAAAGTGTTGTCGATATACCATAAAATAATAACTTAACGACATAGCCTAGTACACAAATCCCAGTAAAATACCATATTTCAGATATTTCTATATTGCCTTTCATGAATCGCTTTAATATCTCATACACTCCAAAATACGGCACTATACTACCTATGACACTTATTATTGCACAAACTATAGACAATATCAGTTTCATTTTGCATGGCCTTGCAAAAATTCTAATTCTACTTAAAGTAGTTGGTTTTCTCATCCTTCTTCCTCCCTTTATTTTTACAAACTAACTAATAAATAATTCTATTTTTTTACAAAAAAAGATTAGCTACCATTTAGCTAATCCTCATTATAGTTAGTTTTAATTATTTTTTCAGCTCTACAAAGACAAACATACTCCATTTAGACAATTCATCCTCTATACTTGGTAGGAGTCTTCCCCATTATCGATTTAAAAGCTGATGAAAATTTACTCGGGCTCTCATATCCTAATTTACCCGATATATCAATTACACTTAAATTCGTTTCTTTTAATAATACCGCTGCCTTGTTCATTCTGTAACTTTTCATGTATGCATATATCGAATTTCCATAAACTCCTTTGAAACAATTCTTCATCGATGTAAGTGAAATCTGAAATTTCTCTGATAATTCTTCTAAGGTATATCTTTGTTCTATATTCTTTGTCATATATTTTTCTATAGCTTTTATTTTCTCAACTTGAAATTTTGTAAAATATGGTCGAATACTCTGCTCTTCTTCCAAATTCAATGCACTCAAATACAAAAGAAGCTCTAGTACTTTTATTTTAAAATATGTATTTTGAATTTTTTCAGGTACATCATACAACTCTGAAAATATATGGGATATAGACTCATTTGCCCTAAGAACAACAACTTCCGAGTCACTACAAAACATTTCTCTAAGTTTTTCTAAATCAACTGGAAACTCCTTTATATATTGTGATATTGAATTTTGGGCTTGATCTATCATAAAGCCTATAGTCAATCCGTGATAATGACTTAGAGGAAACTCAAAATACCCTCCATGCTTTTTTCTGCAATCAATTCTAAGATCTCCACCTTGTATATAAATATACTTATCATTTTTCATATCCCATTGAATTCTACCTTCACGACAATGGTCTATACATATCATATTACCTCTACTCAGAGCCTTTGATGTACAATATTCCATATGAAAATCATTATACATAATACATATTCCAGGCATAATCTCATAGCTAGTCATCTGACCTCTTCCAGTAGCATTTTTCATCTCTAACACACTACAACTCTCATCTACAAATCTTTTATTTATATTATAGCCTAAATCAATATTTTCATCGAACACGATATCACCACCTAAACTTCATTATATCAGAAAAAAAATAGACTAAAGGAAGATATTAATTCCTCCCTTAGTCCAATTCTTATTTTTTATCTTTCACCGCATCTATAATATGCATCATCTGTATTTCTTTCAACAACTATCTTCTTGAGCATTCCCACTCCTGTAGTTGTTATTCTAAGTTTATTCGTACCTTTTTTCAAGCGTAAACCACTCTCTAAAAAAGGTGTTCCCAATTGATTTGCTGAAATTGAATTGTCTTTTATACCTTGATTGTTAAGATATGCAAGTCTCGCTCCATTGAAACTTGATACATATCCTAAATCTATTCCAAGATCATACAAACCTTCTTTGGCTATATCAATAGTAATTTCAAATGTACTTCTTCCATCAACTAAAAATCCCTTCTCTCGTGAATTATACTTGACAGACTTTCCGCTCAATTGTCTAATTTCTCTTATATGAGTATCTCTCATATACGGTATATTTTTGTTTAATCCTCTAAATAACTGACTTACTTCACCTAAACTTGTAAGCGCTGGTGCTGGATCTTGTTGTGAATTAGTATTGGTATTTCCATCATTTGTATTAGGCACTAATCCGCTATTTGATGATGAATGTCCGCTACTAGTACTAGAAGATGCATCTGCCGAGTTTGAACTACTTGCTGAAGATGGTTTTTCAATATCCAAAGCCTGAATAGATCTCATATACATTATCGTACTAGTAGTTGGCTTTAAGAAAGGATAATTTGATTTTAGCGATTGGTTAAACTGGGGCTTTGATGTGTATTTCTCGCCATATCTATAAATTCCAACTCTTCTTGAAGGTCTTCCAGCTCCATCAAATGTATGAGCCTCTCCTAATGTCTCTGTCTTAGTTACAGAATAACTAGTCGAAAAGGTCTTTGTAAGACTTTGCTGCAGCTCTAATCCAAGTGATGCAGAAAGTGGTCCTTTACTTCCACTTAATCCAAAAGAAAGTGAACTTCCGACAGTCTTCGCTATAGAAAACGCCTCTTCATTTGTCACACCTATTGTAGTGCTATAATCTAATCTAGCACTTTGACCAGCTATAACAGTTGAAGATCTAAGTTTTTCAAAAAACATCTGACGCTCCACCTTGATTCCATTTATTAATGGCGAATCCTTTTTTAAAATTATACTAAATGCCACTTCCCCCTTAGGTATAACTGCTTTATCTAAATGTTCATCAGACAAACCCTCTATCAATTCATTAAAGTATTCTACTACCTTCTTATCTTTTCTAATATATCCCTTAACTCGTAAATTACTTAAATCTATCTTTCTAAACATATTAGTAAATTTAGCTGCAAAATCATCTCTATGTCCTGCTTTTATAGGTATTCCTATAAAACGTAATATATCTCTATACTCACCAGTTTCCATAGACTCCATACCGCTAACTGGAGCTAACAAATAACGATTTCCAACATATACCGGTGAATTAAACTTCACATCTAATACTACATTTTCCGAATCGAATTCTCTTGTCTCTACTACTATATTTCTAGGCAACCCGCTATAGTAATAAGATGGATTATTGAATTGTTCTTGTAATAAAGGAATATGAGCCTGACCTATTCCCTGCTCTAATACTGTTGCTGCTCCTCCTTGCGCTAGTGCTGGTGTTGCTGCGCTCAAAAATGATGTCGATATAAGTGTAGTTGTAAGCATGAGCGTCATGAATTTCTTCATTTTTTTCATTTGTATTTCCCCCTTTTTGTGAATTATTACTCAGATATTAATCACTTATGTCAGTATTTTTTATGTTGAGTAAATTATACACGGTTTACGCCTAGAGTCAATACAAATTCCATAGAAGGTAGTTTTTTATGCATGAATGGTACTTCACTTTTATGAACAATGCTATTCATGTAATCATATTACACTTTTTAAAAATTAAATATATCATCTTTTATAAGTGCTAGTGTTTCTCTCATTCTATTTTTTTCTTTTAATATTTCCAAATTTGGACTAGCATGCATAGAAACATCCATATCCATTCTATTCGCTATCATTTCAGCTCTATACATGTGAAAATCTGTAGATACTATGATTATTTTAGAATTCTCTAATCCCCATTTTGTTAGCAATTTCTTACTAAATGAGATATTCTCAAATGTAGATGTGGACTTATCTTCCATAATCACTTTCGACTCGTCAGCACCATTATCCACTAAATAATCTTTCATGGCTTTAGCTTCTGAAATATCCTCATCATCACCTTGCCCGCCAGATACCACAACTAATAATTCTGGATTTTGCTCTATCAGTTTTAAGCTACTATCAAGCCTCCTTTTTAACTGAGGCGAAACTTCGCTTCCCCAAAGCCCTGCCCCTAATATTATCATTGCTTTATGATTTATTGGATCTTCAACTTTTGAAGTCATTTTAGTTCCGATTAGATAATATGATGTAGCAAACATACTAACAATACTTATACACACAACAAAAAATAACAAAATCAATTTTTTCTTGAACTTAAATTCCAATGTTATCACCTCTTTTTCATTATAAATGATAAAAAGGTGTAAATATTCTTTTTACATACTTTTCCACTGTTTTTACTCTATTTACCATTCGATTATCAGAGGGATTTCTGGTCTAAAATCCTTTGATTTTCCCTGCTTTTTATTATCAAATTCTAGCACCATAAGGGGATTAATTCCTCGTTCAAGTACTATTTTTGCATCACTTTCAATCATTTTTGCTGCATCTGACCATTCCTCGTCCGTCACTAATGTCAGGCGAACTCCAGTTATCTCCTCAAATCCAATCTTATGATTCATTTCTTCTCTTTTCTCCTCTGAAAGTTGATCTGGTCTTCTGCCAAAACCTAGATAAAACCACATTGGCTCTTCGAGTGGAGTATCACTACTCATTTCTATCTCAAGAAATTCAGGTAGGTATATAGGATGATATGACCATGTTTTGAATTTAGCATATTTTTCTTCTTCGTCATCTGGTCTTAGACATATTCCAAATGGCGATACACTATCATTTGCTCTCTTGCATCTTTGATACAACTTAGTAGGTGATGTTAAATCACTCTTTACTTCATCCTCGTTTTCTATCCATATAAATTCAAGCATTGCATTTTTAAAGAAAATTCTACGATTTGCAGTTCCTTGACCTGGGTGAACATTGCCAGTCCCCTCGCTTAATCCAAAGTTCAAAAGCTCATCAACTTTTTTAGCTCCTCGCTTTGTTGCTATAAATACGTGATCTAATTGCATTTAAAAACATCCTTTCGTCAATATTATATTTGTCGGATTCTCACCACTATTTTAGAATTTTGGGGGCATTCTCTACTGAATAGTTGTATTATATCTTTAAATATAATTTTTACATTTCTATGTTTAATTTTTCTTCAATTTTAAGTGAATTTTAAGATTGATTTTATATATTATTAATCGTGCTTAATGAACTATTTGATTTTTAGGAGGAATATATTTTGAAAAAATTACTAATTACATTATCCATTTGTCTTGGATTATCTACCATGTCATCTTCGGCGTTAGCTATAAATGATACTCTTTTCTCTAAAGACAAAGTAAAAGAAGACATAAATTTTTTAGTCAAAAATCTTGAAGAAGTACACCCAGATTTGTATGCAAATTATTCTGAAGATAAATTTGATGCAGATATAGCATCCGCTCTTGAAAGTATATCTGAGCCTATTTCCGATGCCGAAATATTTTCAAAATTCGAGCCGATTATCAGCAAATTGAAAGATGGGCATACTGGTTTGAGATACTCAGTTGATTATTATAACTCAGTACTTCAATCTCCTGATTTGATGGGTTTAATCAGTTATCTAAAAAACGGCAAAATTTATTTTCAAAATGCTTCAGTAGAACATACTGACCTTTATAATGACTGTGAAATAATTTCTATTGATGGAGTTTCTACTACCAAACTTTATAATGATATGATTAGCTTTGTAAGTGGTCAAAATGTATCATATAGAGAATCAACTATAAACAGAAATTTTCTAGCGTACTATTACTTAGTAAACGAACATAAAGACTCCTATATGATAGAGGTCAAAAATAAGAATGGTAACATAGAAAAAATTACATTGCCTAGTGTAAATTTAGATGATTATAAAAAACTGATTCCAAAATCAAATTCTAGCAACGAATATTACTCATACAAAAAAATAAATGATAATACTATTTGTTTGACTTTCAATGATTTTTTGGATTTTGATAAATTTAAAGTTTTTATAGATGGAATGTTTAAAGAGATACAAAACGAGTCTATCTCTAATTTAATAATAGATATAAGAAAAAATGGCGGTGGCAATTCTACACTAGGTGATCTTCTAATAGAACACATATATGATGGCAATTTCACCCAGATAAGTAAGGTTGATTTAAAGGTAAGTAATCAAATTTTAGATAGGCATAAATCAAAATTTGAACAACACGGCGCAACTAATCAAGAAATAGAAGAAGCCCTAGCACCTTATTTACCTAAAATTGGAAAAATTACTTCCACTATTGGTGACACTAACAGAAACTATTTAGAATCACCTGTCTTTAGCGGCAATATATACGTATTGACTAGTAGCAAAACATTTTCTAGTGCATCTATGTTTGCTGCAACTATAAAAGACTATAATATAGGGCAATTAATCGGTGAAGAAACTGGTGGTTTAGCAACACATTTCGGAGATTTATATGAATTCAAATTACCTAACTCTGATTTAAGAGCTTTTGTTTCACACAAGTATTTTATCCGTCCAAATGGATTAGACACACATAGAGGTGTTGTTCCTGATTACAATATCCATGATTTCGGCGATAAAGACGCTTTAGATATTGCTATTGAGATTATAGAAAATTTAAAGACTAAATAGTAAAAAACGTCCTTGTAAGATACATTTTAACGATTAACTTACAAGGACGTTTTTAAATATTTTTTAAATGTTCTTGCTACTATTTTCCAATCCTCTCATCCATCAACTCTTTAATATATGGTGACTCAAACTCACTAGCTAATATATCCATATAAATCTCATCATACTTTTCGCCAGCCATTATTTTTGCCTCTCTAAGTCTTCCCGCTTCTTTAAATCCTATTTTTTCATAACATCTAATTGCTGGTTTGTTAAACCCAAATACTACTAAATTAATGGAATGAAGATTCAATATATTAAAACCAAAATCCATAAGTAGGCTAAGTGCTTCTCCACCATATCCATTATTCCAATATTTCTTATCTCCTATAAATATACCTACTGTGCCTTTTCTATTTACCTGATCTATAGCAGGAAATCCAACATTTCCTATAGTCAAATTCGTTTCATTATCTACCACGGCAAAATTATAGCCATTTTTACTTATTCTCTCTAATGCTTCTTTTTCAGTAGCTTCGCTCATAAGCATCCTAGAAAATGTTATTCCAAGACCTACTTCCATATCATTTATCCATTCAGTATAAAGCTTATAATCTTCTGGATCTATAGGCGATAAATAAATTCTCTTTCCTATCATTTTTTTATAGTACATAGTGAACATCTCCTTTTTTGATATTTCCTACTAGCGTAGCTTTTTTTCTATCACTAGTCAATATGCAAATTTCAAATATTCTAAATTTAAGCTTTTTTTAATATTTTAGCTGCATAATTTAAACTGCATTTATCTTAATTAAGAGGAGGATAAAAAATGTATTTGATATTAATCGGTATATTTGCTATCATTTTAGGATTATTGATTTACATCGCTGGATGCCGTGAATCTTTAGCAAAAGACAAAAATGAAAATTTTCCGTATCAAGTTTTACTATTTCTAGAAGGAATATTTTCTAAACGACATATGAAAGATGAAAGCAGTAATCCAATATATTTAGGCGTTGGCATGCTTTTAATAGTTATAGGTTTGTTATCTCTCGGCAATTATTTTATTTTTTAGCCTGCATAATTCTGTCATAAAGTTTGGGTTGTATATCTGGATAAGTCATATTATCTAGTGGCAACCCTTCAAACAGCTCTATTTTCTCTATTTCTAGTTCTGGCAAAGGACCAATTTCACTCACATTTGCAAAATACAATCTTCCGTAGCTAATATTAGAATTTCTAGATACACCATAGTCACAAATTGCTTCTATTTTAAACAATTTAGCGCCAGTCTCTTCGTTTAATTCCCGCTTGGCTGCATCGTCTGGATTTTCTCCAGCTTCAATATGTCCCCCTGGAATCTCCCAAGTAGTTCTTTTTCTATGTTTAGAAAGTATTAACTTATCATCCTTTTTAGCTACTATGACAACATATTTCAGCTCGTCTGTTTCTAATTCCCCAATATCGTGAAAACTTACTTGCATATTTCTACCTCCAATTGTTTTAGTACTATGGTATATACATTTCGATAATAAGTCAATATTTATCAGTTTTAATCTAAAAGTTTACTTTTCTACAAAGTAAATTTTTATGAAAAGTAAACTTTTCACTACACTTTCATATTCATTTAATTGAATTTTAATAAGGTCTATATATAATAAAGTTACTAAATAACTTATTGATAGGAGTGTTCGTTATGAAAGAATATATAGGTCTAGCAATAGTATTAATAGGTCTAGCCTTCATTGTAGCCGGGATTTTTTCATCACTCATTAGAACTGAAGGAAAACCATTTGGAGAGAGACTACTTTATTTGCTGTACGATTTTTCATCAGGTGAAGATTTTGCTGACGAAAATAACAGTCAATTTTTGATAGGCTTGGGAATATTTTTAGGAATTCTAGGCTTGTTCATTTCCTCTGGACTTATAATATAAAAATGGAGCATATAGTGAACTTCATAGTCACTATATACTCCATTTTTTACTTTATAAATTTTTCCATAATCTCATGATATTCTCTATAAGCTTTTCTGCTTTTTCTGGTCCTTTATCAAGAGCTTCATCTAATGATATTACTCCATCTACTATGCTAAATATAGCTGTAAAACCTTCATCATATAACCCCTCTATGCCATCGCCTAATCTACCTGCGATTCCAATAACTGGAACATTGTATTTCTTTGCAAGTTTTGATACTCCAAGCGGTGTTTTCCCATGAAAAGTCTGCGAATCTAAACTTCCTTCCCCAGTTATAACCAAATCTGCTTCAGCTATATTTTCTTCAAGCTTCACATAATCTATAACCAAATCAATTCCTTTTTTGAGCTTTCCATTTAGAAATACCATCAATCCAGCTCCAAGGCCTCCAGCTGCTCCTGCTCCACTAAAGTTTTTTACATCAATTTCTAATTGATCTTCTATTATATCGCCATAGTGGCTTAATGCCGCTTCTAGTAGTTCAACTTGCTCTTCATTTGCCCCTTTTTGAGGCCCAAAAACCTTTGATGCACCTTTTTCTCCAATTAATGGATTATCAACATCGCAAGCCACATCTATATCCACATCTCTAAGTCTAATATCTACATCACTTAAATCAATTTTGTGCAAATCTTTAAGCGCTAAACCACCAAATGAAAGATCCTTTCCATTTGCATCTAACAATTTGCCTCCCAGTGCTTGAAGCATTCCAGCTCCACCATCATTAGTAGCACTGCCACCTATCCCAATCAACAACTTTTTAACTCCGTGATTCAGACAAGCTTTTATTAATTCACCTGTTCCATAAGTAGTAGTAAGACATGGATTTCTATTTTCCATAGGAACTAGGTGAAGTCCACTGGCAGATGCCATTTCTATAACTCCCATATCGCCTGAACCTGAAATACCGTATTGGGCAGTGACAGGATTGCCAAGTGGGCCCTTTACTCTAGCTTCATATATTTTACCACCTGTAGCATCTACTAAAGACTGCATAGTCCCCTCTCCACCGTCAGCCATAGGAACGTGAATGCAACTAACATGTGGCAATATTTTCGTTATTCCCTTCTCCAATGATTCACAAACTGTCTTTGCAGTCATGCTTTCTTTAAATGAATCTGGCGCAAGTACAATTTTGTCCAATTTTTTCATTGATTCTCACCTTTTCCATATCTATTTTGACTATACTTTTCATTCTCTCAATTTCTAGCCCAATATCATTCCGTAAATTATAGTTGAAACAAGTGCCATAGTAAAACCAACCATAGACTCATAAGGTATAATTTTCAAACGATCTTTTATTCCTAAATAAACACTTCCTCCAGTCGCATGGAAGAAACTACCATGTGGTAAGTGGTCAAGAACCGTTGCACCTGAATGTATCATCGCCGCTCCAGCAAGTGGAGATATTCCAAGACCCAATATCGCATTTCCAAATACCGAACTTGCAACCGCAGTTCCTGATGTAGTAGATGCTGTTGCTGCTGACATGAGTATTCCGGCAACCGGCGCTAGTACAAATGCTGGCAATCCCAATCCTTGAAGCCCTTCTATTATCACATCTTTTAGCTGTGAATTAGCTATAATTCCAGCTATTGTTCCTGTTCCTATAAGTAATATCGCTACACCACTCATTTTCGAAAGACCGAACTTAGCATACTCATTTAAATGCTTAATCTTGCCCATTGCTATACATCCAACTATTCCACCTACTGGAAGTGCAACTAGTGGATCTACACTAATTCCTGCTATAGGTCTAAGAGCCAATAATGCAATAGCAACTATCGGTCCAAGTATTGCTCCAAAGAAATTTGGTTTTTCCCCACCTTTCTCGTCAATCTCATCTGCCAATACACCTTCACCCTTTTTTACTAAACTTTTTGCTAGCAAATACGTAACTATAAGCCCAAATATAGCAGGTATTATTCCTGCAACCATTACACTAGACAAATCCAATTTAAATGTTTCTGCCGCTGCTATGGTATTAGGGTTTGGTGACATTATATTTCCAGCCTTTCCTCCACCTATCATAGCTACTAATATTGCTGATTTAGAAAGACCTGCTCTTTGTGCAACCGCAAGAGCTATAGGTGATACAGTAATAACTGCAACATCTACAAATACTCCAACTGCTGTGAGTACACATGTCGCCAATATAAGAGCTATCAGCGCCTTTGATTCTCCTATTTTCTCTATAATTGTCTCGGCAATTTTTGTCGCACCACCAGATTCAATTAATACACCAGCGAGTATTCCTGCTGTCATAATTCTAAGTATTGCTGGCATGATATTCTTAGCTCCACCTATCATAAGTCCAACTGTTTCCGCCAAGTTTGCTCCACCAATAAGTCCTCCAACAAGTGCTCCTGTAATGAGTCCATACGCTGGATGCACCCTTTTTAATATCAATATAATTGCTACAGCTAATCCTACAATAGCTCCCAATGCACTTACTTCCATTTACTTCTCCTCCTTAAATTCATGTAAAGGTTTTCCCGGGATTCTTGAGACCATTGTATTTCATTTTTTAATCATTTTCTATTGACCCTGTGATGAAGTTTTTTGTGCATTTGCCCAATAGTCTTCACTCAAACAAAGTGCCGTCGTTAGTTCCATGAGGTCTAAAAGCTTTTTCGGATGTTTTTTAGTAAGCTCAAAAATTTTATCTAAACGATATGAAAGTGTATTTCTATGTATGTTAAGTTTTTTAGCAGCCATATTCATCTCGCCATTTGATTCTATAAAATATTGTAGTGTCTTTATTAGTTCTACTCCATCTCCAGCAGAATGTAAACGATTTAAGTGATTTTCAAGTCTATCATGTCTCTCATAATTAATTTCCAAGAAAAATTTGAACATATCGTACTCATATATATTTTCACTTGGCAATATTCTCTGTCCCAGTTCTAATGTTTTTCTAGCCTCTTTTCTCGCTTGATCTAATTGATTTCTGAGTCTACTTTTACTAGCTTTTCTAAAATACTCTCTCTGCTTATCTAATATTTTCTCTGCTCTTTCCCACTCACTTTCAGATAGTATCCAAGCCATTTGATGTGCCTCTAATTTAAGTACATTTCCCAAATAAAATCTTCTTTTTATATCATTTTCATCCATTGCTTTTCTGAAATTGACCCAAATTATACCGTGCCTTTGAGTTAAATCCACATCATATTTTTTTGCACTTTCAACAAAATCTACTCCATAATTCTGTTTTTTATAAAACCATTCAAACAAAAACTCCTCTTTTCTTTTCATAGCCTCTTGATCTGCTTTTAGGTGTCTCTCTTGATTAATAAGCAATAGCGTAGCCGCCCTCACTAGTCTAGAAAAAGGTCTTACTTCATCAGGCTCTCCTGTTATTCCAACAACACCTATTACTTCATGACCGTCTATTATGGGCTCATTTACTCCTTTTTTGGCATTTTCACTATTTTCATTTATTTCAATCATCCTCTTTGAATGTATTGCCTTTATTGCACCATCGTGTCGCTGTCCTAACCTTTTTTTATCTCCACTACCTATTATTACACCATAATGATTCATTACATTAATATTATATGGTATTACTTTCATCATTTCATGAACTATTTGATTTGCAAGTTCTCTATCAAGTATCAATTCGTCACCCCCAACAAAAAAACTTCTCATTTTGGTTAGTATACCATAATGAGAAGTTTTTTGTATTTTAATATGCTAAGGTCTATTTATCTAATTTGCTGGAATAAAATAATATTGTGGTGGATTGCTGTGAATGTAGGTAGCAGTCCATCTATCATCGTAGTGTTTTTTTCCAAGTGGTCCTACATGAGTAGTTTCCATAAAAACACCCTCTGTTCTAGAACTATGTGCTTGCCACTTATCACAAATTCTACCATATCTATCATAATAAACAGTACTTACATTGCCAGTAGCTATTGCCACAGAATTCTGTCCATCATTTTGAACTAGCTTAACAGTATCCTCTTTGTCATCAAGCCAGATCCAAGAAAAAGCACCACCATTGAAATTGAAAAACTCATTATTCATTTTTACAAACACTTTATTCTGAGGTAAAATTGGAAGTCCTGCAATTCCAAAATTATTCTCATTGTAAAATTCTACTGGTGTTCCAACAACTTTGCTTCGGTCTCCATTCTCCGCTACGTAAATATAATTCCAAAACCAACTCTTTTTGTAGCTAAGAGCTCTATGTTCTTCGCCTTTTTCAACTATATAATATCTCTCCCCTGTGCGAACCATGTCTCCATTTATATCTCTTATGCACATGTTATCGTCACCCATTGCAAGTGATGTCGCCCCTGCTGTAAATATCATCATAAACATTGTCAAAAGTACAACTATCGATTTCATTCTCTTTTTCATTTTAAGTCACTCCTCTGCGTTAATTTATCACCGGTGTAACTTAAGTATATATTTTTTTTACATTTTGTCAATACTTTTTCCGTAGAGCGTAGTATTTTCGCCCTGAACGGGATTCATATTCACAAAGAATTCCTTTAACTCTTTGCTACAATCGTTTGTATTTCAACGATAATGTTAATTTTATTTAAAGATCATCAAGTGATTTCATAAAAAGCATACTCAATCCCACAATTATAAATACAATACTCGTAACCATGAATATCCACTCAGCAGCTACTTTATCTGATAATATACCAAAAACTACTAGCCCTAGTGGCACTATTCCTTGGCAAGTTATAGATAACAGTGAGAAAAATCTACCTCTGTACTCATCGTCAACCTTCTTCTGAAATATTGTAAATAATGGCATATTTGTAAGTGCATTCATTACACCAACTCCGATAATGCTAACTACTATAAGTACTATCACTACAATATTTCCATAGTAACCTCGCATCCATCCAAATACGCTCAAGCTGATAAGTATTGCAAATAATCCTTGTCCAACTATTCCCTTTGTTATCATCTTGCTGTAACTCTTTTGTTCTCTAAGCATAGAAAGTATAAGCATTCCTAATATACTTCCTATAGGAAACATCATTTGTAGCAAACCATATTCTCTCGAACTCATTTCTAAGGTGAATTTCACTAATTTAGGAAATACAATTTGAAATAGTGGATTGAACAAAAAATTCAATATAAGTGCAAATCCCATCAGTATCATCACTGATTTCATCTTAGCTATATACTTAAAACCATCCACTAAATCTTTTAATGGTGCTTGGTTTGTTTCCGACATTACCCTGCTAGGTATATCT
>JAOAQY010000206.1 GCA_025210965.1 Tissierellales bacterium | reverse complement strand
CTTAGCAATCTTGGATATGAAGAAACTGACAAGAAAGAAGAAGCTGATATTATCCTCTTCAATACTTGTTTAATCAGAGAAAATGCTGAGCTAAAGGTTTATGGAAATTTAGGAGCGCTTAAACCTCTTAAAAAGAAAAATCCTAATTTGATAATAGGTGTTTGTGGTTGCATGATGCAAAAAGAGCACATTAGACAAGAAATTTTAACTAAATACAAGCATGTAGATTTAGTGTTTGGTACTCATAATTATCATACTTTACCAAAGCTTATACACCAAATAGAAGTGAATCATGAGAGAGTATTTGATGTATGGGAAGATAATGATCATGTAGTAGAAGCATTACCTGTAAATAGAAAGTTTAAATTTAAAGCATTCTTGGACATAATGTATGGTTGTAATAATTTCTGTACTTATTGCGTAGTTCCATATACTAGAGGTAGAGAAAAGAGTAGAGATGCGGAGGATATATTAGAGGAAGTTACTCAATTAGTAGCGGATGGATACAAAGAAGTTACTCTTTTAGGTCAAAATGTTAATTCATATGGGAAAAATTTAGAAACGCCTGTATCTTTTGCAGAACTTTTAGATAGAATGGCGCAAATTCCAGGACTTAGAAGAATAAGATTTATGACATCTCATCCTAAGGATTTGTCATTTGAACTTTTAGAGGTTATGGCAAAACATGATAACATTTGTAAGCAACTTCATTTACCAGTTCAATCAGGATCAGATACAGTTCTTAAGAGAATGAATCGTCATTATGATAGAGATCGTTATATGAGTATAGTTAAAAGAGCTAAAGAACTTATGCCAGATGTTGCTATTTCTACAGATATAATAGTTGGATTTCCTGGAGAAACTGAAGAAGATTTCAATGATACTATGTCATTAGTTGAAGAGGTAAAGTATGATTCTGCATTCACGTTCTTATATTCTATTAGAGAAGGTACTCCAGCAGCTAAAATGGATGATCAAGTACCTGATGATGTAAAACACGCTAGGTTTGATAGATTATTAGATGTAGTTAAGGAATGTACGTATGAGGGAAATAGAAAATATGTAGGACGAACAGTCGAAGTTTTAGTTGAAGGCCTTAGTAAAAATGATAAATCTATCTTATCGGGTAGAACTGGAACGAATAAACTGGTACAATTTAGTGGTGAAGAAAAATTAATTGGAGAAATTGTAAAAGTAAAAATACTAGAAGCCAAAAATTTCAATTTAAAAGGTGAATTGATTTAGAAGTTAAAAGGAGGTGGCTTTATGGCCAAATTGACACCAATGATGCAGCAGTATTTTAAAATCAAAGAAAAATATCAAGATGCCATTTTGTTTTTTAGACTAGGCGACTTTTATGAAATGTTTTTTGATGATGCTTTAACGGCTTCTAAAGCCCTTGAAATAACTCTTACAGCAAGAAGCTGTGGGAGAGAGGAAAAAGCTCCTATGTGTGGAGTTCCGTATCATTCGGCAAACAGTTATATTGTAAGGTTAATAGAGCAGGGATATAAAGTAGCTATTTGCGAGCAAACACAAGATCCTAGCGAAGCAAAAGGAATAGTCGAACGTGATGTAGTTAGAGTTATAACACCAGGAACGATAATTGATGAGAAAGAAATAGATGGAAAAAGTAACAATTTCCTTTTAGCTGTAGTAGAATCTATGGAGCAGATAGGTCTTTCTTACACTGACATTACTACTGGAGAGCTTTATAGTACGGCTATATCAATAGACTCTATATCTGATTTTTATGATGAGGTAGCCAAAATTGGTGCTAAAGAGATTATAATAAATGCAGATACTTCACTTGAATTAGCGGATCTAGAGAAACGACTTAAGATGCCAGTTAGTAAATATAAAGAATGGTGCGACCATGGTGAATATTCAGAGACTCTCATAAAGAGACAATTTGAAATATCATCTATTGGGAGTTTTGGACTTAGATCGGAAACTACAGAGTTAAAAGCTGTAGGAATGTTGTTAGATTTTTTAAATGAGACTCAAAAACATTTGATAGGTCATTTATCTACAGTAAAAAGATATACTTTGAATCAGTATATGCTGCTAGATGCAAATACAAGAAGAAATTTAGAGCTAGTAGAAACTATAATAACCCACAAGAAAAAAGGATCGCTATTTGGCGTATTAGATTTAACTAAAACTGCAATGGGCGGTAGACTCTTGAAAAAATGGATTCAGGAGCCCCTAATAGATAAAAGTAGAATAAAAGAGCGATTAGATTTAGTTGAAATATTTTATGAAGATATAATGCTTCAAGATGACATGAATGATCATTTAAAATCTATCTATGACATAGAAAGACTTATAGCAAAGATTTCTTATGGCAATTGCAACGGTAGGGATTTAAATGCACTAAAATCATCATTAGCACCACTTCCAGAACTATGTAATTATTTAAAATCTAGAGACGAAGAAGCTATTTCTCATATTGGAAATAAGTTAGATGATTTAAGTGATATTTATGAAATAATAGATAAGTCAATTACAGATGACCCGCCTATAACTATAAAAGAAGGTGGAGTTATAAAAGGCAGCTATGATTCAGATTTAGCTGAGCTAAAGGATATAATGGAGCATGGAAAAGAATGGCTTGCTACTATAGAGCAGCGAGAAAGAGATAGAACTGGAATCAAAAAACTAAAGATTGGATACAATAAAGTTTTTGGTTATTATCTTGAGGCTACGAAATCACAAATTCAATATATACCTGACGATTATATTAGAAAGCAGACATTATCAAATGCAGAAAGGTATATTACTCCAGAATTAAAGGAGATGGAAGCAAAAATATTAGGCGCTGAAGAAAAGATTTTGAAACTTGAATACAAGCTTTTCCAAAAAGTCAGAGCTTCCATTGCATCAGAGTTAATTAGAATACAAGAAACTGCTAAAGTTATAGCAAAACTAGATGCCATCAATTCATTAGGAAGAGTAGCTTATAGAAATGGCTATGTTAAACCTACTATAAATGAAGATGGGTTATTAAACATAGTAGATGGCAGACATCCCGTAGTAGAAACTATGCTTGGAAATGATCCCTTTGTGTCAAACGATGTAAAGCTTAATGTAGACGATAATCAAATAGCTATTATAACTGGACCTAATATGGCTGGTAAATCGACTTATATGCGACAAGTGGCAGTAATGACGCTACTTGCTCAGATTGGATCATTTGTACCTGCCCAAAGTGCAGATATATGTATAGTCGATAGAATATTTACTAGAATTGGAGCATCAGATGATCTCTCACAAGGACAAAGTACATTCATGGTAGAAATGATGGAAGTTGCAAACATTTTGCACAATTGTACTGATAAATCATTACTTATTTTGGATGAAATAGGAAGAGGTACTAGTACTTATGATGGTCTGAGTATAGCATGGGCGGTTATAGAGTATATTTCAGAACAAACAAAAGCCAAAACTCTTTTCGCTACTCATTATCATGAGCTTACTGAACTTGAAGAGGTCATGAGCGGAGTTAAAAATTACAACATTACTGTAGCGGATCATGGTGAAGGGCTTATATTCCTTCGAAAAATTGAGCGAGGAGAAGCTAATAAAAGCTATGGTATAGAAGTAGCTAAGCTTGCTGGAGTGCCATCGCCTGTTATCACAAAAGCTAACGATATTCTTCTAAAGCTTGAAGCTAGTGATGTAAATCAGACTGCAGTAAAATATTCTTATGAGAAAGAAGTTCCAAAAGTTGCAGAACAGCTTGACTTGTTTACTATACCAGAGAGTCCATATAGTGACATAATAGAAGATCTTAAAACATTCGATTTGTTAAATGCAACACCGTTAGATGCAATGAATTATTTGTATTCATTAAAAAAGAAATTGTAATGGGGTGGGATGAATGAAAAGTATAAATATACTAGATTCTCTTACGATAAATAAGATTGCTGCTGGTGAAGTTATAGAAAATCCTGCGTCAGTTATAAAAGAGCTTTTAGAGAATTCTATAGATGCGGGGTCAAAAAACATCTTTGTTGAGATAAGAAATGGCGGAAAGACTTATCTGAGAGTAACAGATGACGGACATGGAATCTCAAAATTAGATGAAAGAAAAGCTTTTATGCGTCATGCGACTAGCAAGATTAAGAAGATTGAGGACTTGGATGAAGTTCTCAGTCTTGGATTTCGAGGAGAAGCACTTGCAAGTATATCCGCTGTATCGAAGACTAAGATGACAACAAAAACATCTGATGAAAAAAGTGGGCATTTTACTGAAATTGAAGGTGGTAGCGTAGTTGATCAAGGGGATGTTGGTTCTCCAACTGGTACAACTATTATTGTCCAAGATCTGTTTTTTAACGTTCCTGTTCGTAAAAAGTTTTTAAAAACAGACAAGAGTGAAACTGCTAAAGTTAGTGAAGTGATTCATAGAATGGCTATTTCTAATCCAGATATCTCGTTTAAATATGTTAGAGATGATAAAGTTATATTTAAGACTTCTGGGAACGGCACATTAAAACAAGTTGTATACGCTCTTTTTGGTAGAGATTGTGCTAGGTCCATGTTATCATTAGATGTGATTGAAAATAGAATGCATCTAAGCGGACTTGTTAGTGATTCAACATTTAGTAAGGGAAGCAGGAGTTATTATTTTGTCTATGTAAATGGTCGCTATGTTAGTTCGCCTGTAATTGCTAAAGCCGCAGAAGAAGCTTATAAAAGTTATATAATGCTTAATCAATTTCCAGCATTATTTATAAATTTAGAAATCAATCCTAAGCTAATAGATGTAAATATACATCCTAAGAAACTTGAGATAAAATTCGAAAATGCTGATGAAGTTTTTGGACTAGTACTAAATGCATTTAAAAATCTTATAAAAGAACAAATGGGACCTAGTGAAGCGAAACTTGTAAGGGAACCTAAACGTTCTAAAGCATCACAGACATCTGAACTTACTGCGAATGATATTTTAATAGAAAACAATATATTTACTGACATTAATCAAAAGCCAAAAGAAATAGAGCAAGAGGCTGATTTTAAAAGGAGCTTGGATCGATTTAATACTTCAGAGAAAAAATTTGATCTCGATTTGTTTAGTATAAATGAAACAGCAGATGTAGCTTTAGAAAATTCTAAAAATATTTCCGATGTAGAATCTAATAAAGATGATACTTTAAAATCTTTAATAGAGGCGAAACAAGAGGCTAGTATTAAATCGGAAAATAGAATGAAAGAAAGTCAGAGAGCTATGTTTCTTGGAGACAATTTGACTGGTGAGCAAAAGAAGATGGATTTGTTTGATCAACTGTTGGAGTCTCAGCCAAGCACAGATAGTGGTTCTAATAATCAATTAGCAGATAGTGTTTTTAATGAAAATAGTAAACAAGAAGAACAAGTTGAATTTGAATATTTAGATGTGTTTGGAAAAGCTCCTAGATTAGGTCTTTCGGATGAATTTGAAGAGGTTGATGAGGAAGAGGTCAAAATTCAATCTTTTGAAGAGCGTAAGAAAAGTTTGCCGAATTTGGAGTTCAAAGGGCAACTTTTTAAAACATATATTTTAGCAGAAGAAACTGAAACATCAGCTCTTTATATAATTGATCAACATGCAGCACATGAGAGAATTAATTATGAAAAATATAGATTGGAATATGAACAGGAAAAAATTGTACTTCAAGAACTTTTGACACCAGAAGTTATCCATTTATCTAACTTTGAGCTTGAAAGAGTTGCCGAATATAGTGATGTTCTTGAAAGACTTGGATTTGACTTAGAAGAATTTGGAACGAATAGTATAATAATGAGAGCTATTCCTATGATTTTTGGGAAACCTGATACTGGTAATTTCTTTAAATCAATACTTGGAAATTTAGAAGATATCAAAGGAAATTTATCGTTTAAACTTGAAAAAGTTATGAAAATAGCGTGTACACAATCTGTAAAAGCAGGTATGAAACTTGATATTCTTGAAATAAGTAGATTGCTAGAGGATTTAAGTAGATGTGAAGATCCATATACTTGTCCTCATGGAAGGCCAACTATAGTGAAACTTACAAAAGGTGAAATTGAAAAATATTTTAAAAGAATAGTTTAGATTTGGAGAGATTATATGAAAGATATAATTATTATTGCAGGACCGACTGCAAGCGGGAAAACTAGCTTGTCCATTGGTTTAGCAAAAGAATTAAATGGTGAAATAATAAGTGCTGATTCAATGCAAATATATAAAGGTATGACAATTGGAACAGCTAAGATAAGACCAGAAGAAATGGATGGAGTCGTGCATCATTTGGTTGATGAGTTAGAACCAGATGACAGGTATACAGCTGCAGATTTTAAGGAGAAAGCAGAAGCGCTTATAGAAGATATATCTTCACGCGGAAAAATTCCAATGATCGTTGGTGGTACAGGACTTTATATTAATTCGCTTATATATGAGCTTAATATGAAAGAAGCTAATACTGATTTGGACCTTAGAAAAAGACTTGAAAAAGAAGCGGAAATGATTGGCGCAGAGAAATTCTATGAAAAGTTAAAAGCTGTAGATCCTAAGGCTTGTGAAAAAATACATTTTAATAATGTGAAAAGAGTAATACGTGCACTTGAAGTGTATGAAACAACAGGGAAGCGATTTTCAGATCAATATGATTTTAGGAAGAAAAATGATAAATACAATCCCATATACTTTTGTTTAACAATGGATAGGGCAAAACTTTATGATAGAATCAATATGAGAATAGATATGATGTTAGATGAAGGCCTTATTGAAGAGGTTAAGGCATTATTAGAGAAAGGATATAATAGGGAACTCGCTTCAATGCAAGGTCTTGGTTATAAAGAAATAATTTCATATTTAGATGGGAAAATAGCATTAGAAGAAGCTATATATATATTGAAAAGGGACACTAGAAGGTTTGCTAAAAGACAGCTTACATGGTTTAGAAGAGAAGATATGGTCCATTGGGTAGACAAGGATAAATTTGAAAATGAAGAAATGATTTTAAAACATTGCTTAGAATATTACGAAAAAAAGAGGCGTGAAAGATAATGACTACTTTAAATATATTATGTAACCAATTTGGAATTGATCCAAAAATTGCAGAATTGGTTAATCACTACGAAATAAAACTAAAAAAACAATTTGATGAATTAGACTCTATTAAAGCACACAACCATTATAAAATAATAGGCGCTATGCAAGATGCTAAACTTGATGCAACACATTTTAACTGGACTACAGGATATGGTTATGATGATGTAGGACGTGACAAAGTTGAACTCATCTATTCTAAAATATTTAAAACAGAAGATGCTCTAGTAAGACCAACTATTGTGTCTGGAACGCATGCTTTATCACTAACTATGGCTGCAATGACACGTCCTGGTGATGAGATAATTTCTGCAACAGGTACTCCATATGATACATTATTAAAAGTTATTGGCATAAATGGCAATGCACCAGGCAATCTTAAAGAATATGGAATAGACTATAAAGAAATAGATTTAATCGATAAAAAGTCTATAGATCTAGAATTACTATATTCTAAAATAAGCGAAAAAACTAAACTTATAATGATGCAAAGATCAACTGGATATAGTGATAGAAGTGCTATTTCTTTAACTGAATTGAAACGAGCGATAGAGGACATAAAGAAAAATTATCCAGACATACCTATAATGATAGACAATTGCTACGGAGAATTTGTTGATTTTGAGGAACCTTCTGAATATGGAGCTGATCTTATAGTTGGATCACTTATCAAAAATCCTGGCGGCGGACTTGCTATGACTGGTGGATATATAGTTGGTAAGCATGAATATGTAGATAGAATCGCCAATAGAAGTACTGCTCCTGGTATTGGTAAAGAGTGTGGATTAACTTTTGGAACTACAAGAAATACACTTCAAGGTCTTTTTATGGCTCCTATAGTTGTAAATGGAGCTTTAAAGGGAACACTATTATATGCAAATATATTTAATGATTTGGGATACAATGTTGTACCAGCTATTGACGAGAAAAGAAGTGATATAATTCAAGCTATAGAACTTAGAGAACCAGAAAAAGTTATAGCTTTTTGTAAGGGAATACAAGCTTCATCTCCAGTAGATTCATTTGTTACGCCACTTCCGTGGGCCATGCCAGGATATACTGAAGATGTAATAATGGCAGCAGGGGCATTCATACAAGGATCTTCAATAGAGTTGAGTGCAGATGCGCCGATGAGAGAGCCATATTTTGTTTATTTTCAAGGTGGACTGACATTTGAGCATAGCAAACTTGGACTTATGAAGGCACTTAATGAAATGCTTGAAAAAGAACAATTGAGTATTCAGGATATAGAAAAGTTACTGTAAGTATATTATGTAACTAAAAATTATAAATCAACATTCATATAAGGACTTTTTCTTATACAGAAGATTCCTTTAAAAATAAAAACATCCCATCTAGCGATTTTATTAGCTAGTAGGATGTTTTTTTAAAGCTTTCTAAAAACTCCAGCTACTTTTCCAAGTATTTTTACTGAATTTACTATTATTGGTTCATATGCTTCATTTTCTGGTTGAAGTCTATAGTAACCATCTTCTTTGAAAAATCTTTTTACTGTAGCTTCATCTTCAATGAGTGCAACTACGATATCTCCATTTTGTGCAATATCTTGCTTTTTTACTAATATACAATCGCCATCAAGTATACCTGCATCTATCATACTGTCGCCCCAAATATTAAGCATAAACACAGGTTCCCTTCCAATCATCTCAGCTGGAATAGGGAATGTATCCTCTATATTTTCTATGGCTAGTATTGGTAATCCGGCAGTAACTTTTCCAATTACTGGTACATGAACTACTTCATGTTTTGGAGCTAAGTCATCCTCGCTTTGCCTAGATAAAACTTCTATAGCTCTTGGTTTAGTAGGATCTTTTCGTATATATCCTTTTTGTTCTAATTTTTTCAAGTGGCTATGAACTGTTGATGTAGATTTTAAATTAACCGCTTTGCATATCTCTCGAACAGCTGGGGGATAGCCCTTGCTTGAAATTTGCTCTTTCAAAAAATTCAATATTTGAATCTGCTTTTCTGACAAGTCTTCGAACATAGTCAACAACTCCTTCTGATCAATATAATTATTTATACGTTTACAATATCTTGAATATTATATTTTATTATAACATATTTTCTCAAAGAAAACAAACCTATGTTCGATTTGGGTGTTGACACTCGAACGTAGGTTCGGTATAATATACTTAAGAAAGAAACAGAACATATGTACGGGGTGATTATATATGAACAAAAAAGATTTTATAAAAACATTTACATTTACATTTACTTTTACTTTAATTATGACCTTTCTCATAATAGCAATTTTATCTCCAAGCACAGTCTATAGCAATGAACCTATCAATTTTTCAAAAGTAGTAGTTCGTAGCGGAGACTCTCTGTGGACTATTGCTTCAAATAACAATTCAGCTAATAAAGATATCCGTGAACTCATCTACCAGATTAGAATACTAAATGATATTGGCTCCTCGCCAATAAAACCTGGTGATATTTTAAAGGTACCAGTATTTGACTGATAACATAGCTTGTAAAAGATCTAAACGACCTCTCAAGAACTTATCTCTTTTTAGATCTTTTATCAAATACAAAAGCTGCTCATATTTAGCAGCTTTTTTTATATTTTGAATTAAATTCACAGTATTAGTTCCAATATATTTATTTGTTATTTGCTTTATTTTTTGCAAGTGGATTTTTACTTACAGCAGTTCTTAATCGCTCCTCATCAATATGCGTATAGATTTCAGTGGTTGATACACTGGCATGACCTAAAATTTCCTGAAGAGCTCTAATGTCAACATCTCCATACTTATACATAAGAGTAGCAGCAGTATGTCTCAATTTGTGAGGTGTATATTTATCTGAGTCAAGTCCAGCTTTTTTGAGTTGTCGTTTGAGCATGTGTTGCACTGCACGGACACTCATTCTAGCGTTCCGTTCGCTCAAGAATAGCGCCGTTTCTTTTGTGTCAATTGTATGTCGTATAGGTAAATAATTTTCTATCGCCGCTATACACGCTTCATTTAGATATACCGTTCGTTCTTTATTACCTTTTCCAACAACCGTTAAAATATCTCCTCGAATTTTAGGAATATCTATACTAACTAATTCCGATATACGAAGCCCGCAATTTAAAAATAACGTTATTATAGCAAAATCTCTTTCTACATTTCTACCATCAATATTTTCGAGAAGTGACAACGATTCATCGAGTGTCATATAAACTGGATGTCTCTGATTACGTTTTGGAAGAGTAAGCTCCTGAGAAGGATCTTCTTTTATTACCTTAATTATTTTATACAAATAGTTAAAAAACGATCGGATAGAAGCAGTCTTCCTAGCGCGAGTTACATTTATATTTTGTCTATCGTTGTCAAGGTAGGAGAAGAAGGCTATTAAATCCCTGAGATTGATTCTAGAACAAAATATTTCATCAACATCAGATATATCTATATCATCGAACATAAGTTCTGCTGGCGCCAATCTATAACGTTTTTTGAGAAACTTAAAAAAGATCTGCAAGTCGTAATTATATTCACGAAGTGTATTAGGAGAAACACCTTTGATGGTTTTCATATAATTTAGATAATCTTCAAGAAGTAAAGACAAATTTATCACATCCTATTAAAAATCTTTGATTTACCACTTCTATTATATCAAATTTTACGTGTTTTGTCACAAAATTTATATTTTGCGACATATTATCCACAGAAAAATAAGGTGATTCTCACGAGAAAAATCACCTTATCCACAATTTCTATACTTTCAAGTCTACCTCTAACCCTAAATCATCTCTATGTTGATCTAATATAGGTTTTATAAATTCTTTCAAAAATTCATCAACTTGAGCAGGAGCTCGTCCAACATATTTCGTTGGGTCAGCAATAGCATCTAAGTCTTCACGTGAAAGATTAAACTCATCAGAAGCAGCAATGCGATCTAGCAAATCGTTTTTGCCACCGTCAACTTTAACAACTTTACCAGCTTCCATAGAAAGAGTACGAATCACTTCATGCAATTCCTGTCTATCTCCACCTTTTTTTACAGCTTCCATCAAGATGTTTTCAGTCATCATAAACGGAAGTTCATCCGATATATGTTTTTTAATTACATTTTCATATACAACCATTCCATCAAATACATTTATAGCAATATCAAGTATTGCATCTGTAGCCATAAAAGATTGAGCTATAGAAAGTCTTCTATTCGCAGAATCATCTAGCGTCCTTTCGAACCACTGAGTTGATGCAATATAGCTCGGATTCATCGCTGATGATATTACGAATTTAGCTAAAGATGAAATCCTTTCACTCCTCATAGGATTACGTTTATAGGCCATAGCCGATGAACCAATTTGATTTTTGCCAAATGGCTCTTCAAGTTCTTTCAAACTTTGAAGTAATCTGATATCATTGGTTGTTTTGTGTAAGCTCTGAGCTATTCCTGATAATACATTTAAAGCAAAGGCATCTACTTTACGAGAATAAGTCTGTCCACTGACTGGGTAAGATGCTTCAAATCCCATTTTTTCCGCCACTTTTAAATCAAGTTCCTTTATTTTCTCTTCATCGTTTTCAAAAAGACTCATATAACTAGCTTGAGTACCAGTTGTTCCCTTCACTCCTCGTAGTTTTAATCCATTTAAATTGAACACTAATTGTTCGTAATCTAAATACAATTCATGGAGCCAAAGAGTTGCACGTTTTCCTACCGTTGTCAATTGTGCTGGTTGAAAATGAGTAAATCCAAGCGTAGGTAAGTTTTTATACTCATTTGCAAATTTAGCCATTTTGTCCATTAAATTGATCATCTTTTTATCGATAATCTTCAACCCTTCTTTCAACTGGATTATGTCAGTATTATCCCCTACAAAAGCACTAGTAGCACCAAGATGTAATATCCCCTTCGCACTAGGACACGCTTCTCCAAAAGTATGAACATGTGCCATCACATCATGTCTAAACTCTTTTTCTTTTTTTGCCGCCAATTCATAATCAATCGGCTCAATGTTGTTTTTCAATTCAGCTATCTGCTCTTCACTAATAGGCAATCCTAATTCTGACTCAGACTCAGCTAATGCAATCCACAATTTTCTCCACGTAGTAAATTTAAAATCTGGTGAAAAAACATAAGACATTTCCTTACTTGTATACCTCTCTATCAGAGGATTTTCATAATAATCTTTTCTCATATATGCCTCCATATCGTTATTTTAATCGTTGGGAAATTACGGAATAACTTCATGATGCATAAAATTAAACTAAGTAGACATAATATTTATATGTCTACTTAGTGGATTTCTATTTTACTTTAAGAAATTCTCTATTTTACTAATTCCATTTTTAATAATTTCTTCAGACGTTGCATATGATAATCTTATATAATCATCACTGCCAAAAGCAGCTCCTGGTATAACTGCAACATTTTCTGTTTCAAGAAGTTCACTCGCAAAATCTAATGAAGATTCTATTTTCTTACCATTTATTTCTTTTCCTATCCAATTACTAATATTGGCCATTACATAAAATGCCCCTAATGGTTTTTTACAAGAAATATTTGGAAGTGCATTAATCAATTCTACCATTAAATCTCTTCTCTTTTCAAATGCACATCTCATCTTTTCAATTTCATCAGTTTCTGTAGTCAATGCAACTATACTCGCATACTGAGATATCGAACATGGGTTCGATGTTGCGTGGCTTTGGAAATTACTCATCATTTTAGCCATTTTAGCAGGTGCAGCTACATAACCTATTCTCCAACCAGTCATGGCATACGCCTTGCTCATTCCATTTATAACTATTGTTTGAGCTTTTATTTCTTCTCCTAGAGAAGCAATACTTATATGTTTCATTCCATCATATACTAATTTTTCGTAAATCTCATCACTTAATATATATACTTCATTTTTAACTGCCCATTCGCCAATAGCTTTTAACTCTTCCAAACTATATACTGTTCCAGTTGGGTTATTAGGACTATTGATGAAAATTGCTTTTGTATTCTTTGTCAAAGCCGCATCAAGATTTTCAATCGTATATTTAAAGTGATTTTCTTCATCAACATCAACCATTTTAGGAACACCATCCGCTAATTTGACAAGCTCAGGGTAACTTACCCAATATGGTCTAGGAACTATAACTTCATCTCCTGGATTAAGAATAGCACTAAGAGCATTGAATATCGAATGTTTAGCACCATTTGATACAACTATATTCTCTATATCATACTCCAAACCATTATCTTGCTTTAGCTTTGAACAAATCGCAGCCTTTAAGTCTTTCAGACCAGATGCTGGTGTATATCTAGTTCTTCCTGCTTCTATAGCTTCTATACCCGCTTTTTGAATAAATTTTGGCGTATCAAAGTCTGGTTCTCCAGCTGCAAAACTAAACACTTCTATACCTTCTGCTTTCATAGCATTCGCTTTTGCTGTTATTGCCAATGTTACCGATGGCGATATCGTTGATAATTTTTTTGAAAGTTCCAAAGTCATAAAATCGTCTCCCTTATATTTTAGTGATTTGTATTCAAGACACTTTTATTGTAACATAACTCACACTCTAGACAAGCGTTTTTTATAAATTTTATATCAAAACAAGTATTAATATTGTGTAAAACAAATTTAACTTAAAAAGCATTGCCGGTTTTACCGGCAATGCTCTAATTTCTATTTAGCATATTCTATAGCTCTAGTTTCACGAATTACATTGACTTTAATTTGACCTGGATAATCTAGTTCGCTTTCAATACGTTTTACAATATCTCTAGACATCAATACAATATCATCATCCGTAACCTCTTCAGATTTAACCATTATTCTAACTTCTCTACCTGCTTGAATAGCAAACGCACTATCTACACCTTCAAATGAATTTGCAATATTCTCAAGAGTTTCTAGTCTCTTTATATAAGACTCTAATGTCTCTCTACGAGCTCCTGGACGAGCTGCTGAAATCGCATCAGCTGCTTGAACCAATACAGCCTCGATTGATTCTAATTCTACATCTCCATGATGAGCTGCTATACAATGTATAACCTCTGGAGATTCTTTATATTTACGGCAAATATCCACACCTATAGCAACATGTGGGCCTTCAATTTCGTGGTCAACCGACTTACCAATATCATGTAGTAAACCAGCTCTCTTAGCAACCTTAACATCAGCTCCAATTTCTGCTGCCATAATAGATGCTAATATTGATACTTCTATAGAATGTTTCAATACATTTTGACCATAACTTGTTCTATATTGTAAACGGCCAAGTAATTTAGTAAGTTCTGGATGCAATCCATGAACACTTGAATCAAATGCTGCTTGATGACCAGTTTCAAGTATATGATCATCTATTTCTTTCCTTGCTTTTAATACCATTTCTTCGATTCTAGCTGGATGAATTCTTCCATCTGAAATCAATTTTTCAAGAGCTATACGAGCTACCTCTCTTCTAATTGGATCAAATGCAGACAATATTACCGCTTCTGGTGTATCATCTATAATCAAATCAACTCCTGTAAGAGTTTCTAACGTTCTAATATTTCTACCTTCACGTCCGATGATTCTACCTTTCATTTCATCATTTGGAAGTGCAACAACTGAAACTGTTGATTCAGCAACATATTCTGCTGCACATTTTTGAATCGCTAATGCAACGATATCTCTAGCTTTCTTGTCAGCTTCGTACTTCGCTTTACTTTCCATTTCACGAATCATAATTGCTGTATCGTGAGCTACTTCTTTCTTCACATTGCTAAGCAAAAGAGTTCTAGCCTCTTCTGAAGACAATCCTGATAATCTTTCAAGTTCTGTCACGTGCTTTTCTAGCACAGCTTCAATTTCTATATTCTTTTGTTCAGCTTTTTTGATCTGTATTGTAAGTTTTTCCTCTTTAGACTCTAAAGCTTCACTTTTCTTATCGTTCATTTCTTCTTTATGAACTAATCGTCGCTCTAATCTTTGCAGTTCATTTCTTCTTTCACGATTTTCCTGCTCAATATCAGTACGCATCTTGTGGATCTCTTCACGTGCTTCTACTAGATATTCTTTCTTTGCACTGTCTGCCTCTTTATTACCCTCTTCAATAATTCGCTTTGCTTCAGCTTCTGCTGATTGTATTTTAGACTCGGCAGTCTTCTTTCTAACAGCATAACCAGCAATAATTCCTACGGCTATACCTATGACTGCTGCAATAGCTTCATATAAGATGGCAAACACCTCCTTTTCTGTATTGTATTTTCAAGTTTCACATTTCAAATTAACGATATAATTGATACAACCGATTTCTACATAAATTCAACCGGGGATAACCTCAAAAGAGATTGTTATATCGTCTAAAAAATTAGACTACAACAATATTGTACTTCTTTTCATGAATTCTGTCAACTGCACTACTTCAACATCTTTTTGCTAACAATTACATTATAATATTATACGTGTTAATTTCTGTAAAATAAAAAGAACCTATTGTAAAAAGTACAATAGGTTCTTCTTATTTTTATTTTATAAATTATTGCTCCGGAACTTGATTTTCATCTTTAGTTTGTTCTTCTACTTCATCACCCATAAGACCATACGCTATTCTTATTTTATCTTCAATCTCTTGAGTAATAGCTGGATTTTCTTTTAAGTACACCTTGCTATTCTCACGACCTTGACCTAATTTTTCATCATTATAGCTATACCATGCACCTGCTTTATCTATAATTCCAGCTTTTACGCCTACCTCTATAACATCACCTTCATACGAAATCCCTTTTCCGTACATTATATCAAACTCAGCTTGTTTAAATGGTGGTGCTACTTTATTCTTTACTACTTTTACCCTTGTCTTATTTCCTATCATTTGGTCCCCTTGTTTAAGAGTTTCTATTCTTCTAACATCTAATCTAACTGATGCATAGAATTTAAGTGCTCTACCACCTGTCGTAGTTTCTGGATTACCAAACATAACACCAATTTTTTCTCTCAATTGATTGATGAAAATAGTACAAGTATTTGATTTTTTTATCGCACCTGTAAGTTTTCTAAGTGCTTGTGACATCATTCTTGCTTGGAGACCAACGTGACTATCTCCCATTTCGCCCTCTATCTCAGCTTTCGGTACAAGTGCCGCAACAGAGTCAACTACTACGATATCAACAGCCCCACTTCTAACAAGCGCTTCTGTAATCTCTAAAGCCTGCTCTCCAGTATCTGGTTGTGATACTATTAAGTTTTCAATGTCCACTCCCAAGTTTTTAGCATATACAGGATCTAACGCATGCTCTGCATCTATAAATGCTGCTGTTCCTCCAGCCTTTTGAGCTTGTGCAATCATATGAAGAGTTACAGTTGTCTTACCAGATGATTCTGGACCATATATTTCAACAACACGTCCCTTCGGTACACCACCTACTCCAAGAGCTATATCTAGTGACATTGATCCAGTTGGAATAACATCAATATCTAATTTCGAGTCCTCTCCTAATTTCATGATTGAACCTTTTCCGAATTGTTTCTCAATCTGATTAAGTGCCATTTCTAAAGCTTTTTCTTTACCCATTTCTACATTCTTTGCCATTTCCGCGCCTCCCAAACATATGTTCTTATCTCATAATTATCTTATCGCATTTTGCCTAATATGTCAAATAGATTTAGCAAACTCCATTCAACTATTTTTTTCTGTACGATATTTCGCGATCCTTCAAAATGTTTTTCAAAAACTTTTGTCTTTCCTCTAAAGCACACTCCTATAAACACAGTTCCAACCGGTAAATTCAATCCATCATTTCCAGGCCCAGCTAGTCCTGTCGTAGATATCACAAGATCCAAGTCATATCTCTCTGCCATATTCTGAGCCATTTTATATGCAACCTCTTCACTAACAACACTGTACTTATCTATAACCTCTTCTTCTATTCCCAACAATTTAATCTTTTGTTTCGCAGCATATGTTGTCAATCCAAGCTCATAAAAACTAGATACACCAGAATAAGATGTTATTTTAGAACTCAATAGACCTCCAGTACAAGACTCCACTGTACCCATTTTATAATTTTCTTTTTTTAATCGCTCTATAATTGCTACTATAGGATCTTTATCAAAGTTATCTAATACATATTTTTCATCAAATCTAGATAAAATTTCATCTTTTATTGGTTTTATG
>JAOAQY010000205.1 GCA_025210965.1 Tissierellales bacterium | reverse complement strand
TTGTAGCCTAATTCTACTTTGTCTTTTTGTAGATTTAGCAGTCTATATGTATTTCTTGGACTTATAAATGATACTATTGGCTCAACATCAACCACTTCAGCTCTTTCATTTACACTAAATTTTGCTATCAAATCAAAATAACGCTCTTCCATATCTGGTGCTACTTTCTTCTTGCTTATAGTTAAATCACTTAATTTTCCTGACCTATCCTCCACTACTAACCGCCTTAAATCACTATCTGAATCTTGACTTTCGGCTTTTTCTAATCCTATTTCCTGATCGCCATACACCATCCCTATTAACGAATGAATAGTCTCATCATTTCCTACTACGTTCGATTTTGCATTTTCTTCACTAACTTTTGAATTACATCCTGCCAGTAACAAAATACACATAATAATTGATATTGCTAAAAATTTCATCACATAACTTTTACTGCTTGTTTGTTTTTTCATCATAATATTACCCTCCTGTTTTAAATATCTCTATTCTTTTAATCGCGACTATTATTATTTTCACACTAATTGTAGCACCGATAATTAATTAATCGTTTACAAAAGTGTAACAGGAGAGTAACAAATTGAAATCAGATTAATTGCTCTTAGTTCTTGCTTTTTTAACCTCTTCATACGATGACTCTTTAACATCTCCCTTACTTGATATTACATAGCTAGGGATATTTTTTTCACCAAGCAAAACCCATCCATTAAGTTCTACTGGATGTGAATAGTTATTATAAGTACTATTGTCTAATAATATAATCCCTGAATCGTAAGGCAATTTAATATTATGCCTTTCGTCAGTTAACAATTCGCTTTGATATAATATTCCGTTTATCATAGAAGCCTCACTTGGGCTTATCTTTACTAAAGTTTTTATATAGCCATTTCGTCTACCATCTGAGCTTAGCAAATATATAGAGTCCTTATCAAATTCCACCTTCTCTACATCTATTTCTTTAAGCTTATCAACCTTATCAAATTCATGATTTAAAAGCGATTCCCACTCAGCCGGATTATCCTTCACATAATCAAAATCATAGTCATAATAATAACATTTCGTTTCATACGTTACCTGTGAATTTCCAAAAACATGATTCATTCCCACAAATCTGTTTTTCTCATAATAGTTACCTAACCTCTTAATTGCTGCAAACGACAATGTATTCTCCGGTTCTTCGTTTCGTCGCAATGGTTCTTTTCCATCATAACAATCTGTAAGATACATACCATTTGAAACACATAGATTATCTATCTCATTTTTGTAGTTTATAGAAATAGAAACACTTTTTCCGACCGCATGTTCTAAATCGCAGTCACTGTATAATTTATAGTCATCTGAGAGATTTACCCATTGTCTTTCATTTTCATCAAACTCTTCTCCTCTCATTCCCTGTAAATTATTATATCCAAGTTCAACCTTCCCATCTCCTACGCTTAATAATCTATAAAAATGAGTTGTATTAGCAGAATTTATTATAGGTTCTACACTAACAATATAGTTACCATCTATGATTTCAAATTTGCATAGACTGTTTTCTAAATCATCATAATCAATATAATCAAGAACAACGTTAGAATCTACAAGTAGTTCATACCTTTTATCATTAGAATCAATTACACCTAGTTTTTTGATATAGTCATCATATTTAAGAGAACTATTCCACTCTAATATTCCACTTAATAAAACACTATCGTATTTACTCTTCAAAGGCTTTATGCTCTCTATTTTCCTCATGGGATTTTTATAAATAACTACCTCATCTCCAGCATTAAATGTACCATTTTCTAGTCTCTCTACAGTATACTCATCTAACACCTCTGATGTATATAGGCTCTCAATCCACTCTTCTGCTTCATATCCAAAACTAACTTCATACCCATCATCTAGCTTGTGACTAGATTCATAAGTCGCTCTAATTGATTCTATTGCGGTCATTTTTTTCCTTTCTACATCAGTCACATAAATCAATTCTACATTGCTTTTAGCTTTGGCAGATGGTATATACTTAAAACTCAACTGACCACTCAATTCATAAAATTGATTTGTATATAAGTCATTCGACCAATTCCCTTTTTGCTCAAGCTCCTTTCCTAATCTAAAAATCTGCCATTCGTCATCTAAATTCATAATTTCATAGTAGTTCTTATCAAAATTCAATCCCATCTCTTTTTTCATATAGTTGTTGTATTTATTACCTACGATCTTTTGCTCTTTCTGATCTAGTACCATCACAGCTCTTATATGAATTTTATCTAAAGCATTTGATTTTTCCTCTGCATAATAGTAGAATAGATCACTCTTTTTTACATCTGTCACTGCAATTCTTTCCATCCTATTTTTATCAAATTTATAATCACTCGCTGAGTTTAAATCATCTAACTCTATCCTAAAAAACACTGTATCGTAAGGTAATTTCTTAGCTTCATTAAAATTACCATTTTCATAATGTGCTGAATGCTCTTTGTAAAAAGCGCTGTGTTCAAATGATGACCATTCTTTTATAATTCCTGTTTCTAATTCTTCGTCCGAAAAAACATTTGGTAGTTTTTCAAAATTAGCCTCTGTAGCTAGTGGATTGCCAAATTCACCATTAGTCTCTACCACATTGTAATACGCATAATATGCCAATACTACAAATACTATTACTACTAGAATCATATTGTAATCTAAATGATATCTCTTTTTTTTGAAGTCATCATTCACATCGCCATCTCCTTATTTTAGTAATATTTTTCTTATCTCAAGCCCTTCTAATTCATACGCTAGCTCAACATCCCCATTATCATCTAATTTGACATTTATATATTCTCCAACTCTCAAATTCGAATCTGACGTATCTCTAAAAACTGTAGCCGATTTTAGCATA
>JAOAQY010000204.1 GCA_025210965.1 Tissierellales bacterium | reverse complement strand
TCTTTCAGCTTTTCTTCAAAGCGTTTCTTCTTGATCAAATAATCCTTTTGAGACATACCTTCATCATCAAAATAATAAATAGACTCCAACCGATCAAGAGCCCTCTCAATCTTTTTCTTTTCCTTTGCTAAAGCATCCATAGCAATTTTAGCTTTATATTCCTTAGCATCTTGAACATCGCTTCCATCAGTACCAGTTTTCTGGAGCTGTTCAACAGCATTGAAAGAATCCTGGAATATATCATAAACAGAATCAATATTTTCTATTCCAACCACCTTAGCAAAAGGCTTTCCATTTAGCAAAGTTTCTTCCAGTTCGGCAGTAGTAGCATCAAAACCCTTAGATTCAATCAAATTGGATGCACTAATTAAATTCACTAGATAATTTATAACAAATGGTCCGAGTTTCACCTCACCAATTCCACCATTACACTTTCTGTACTTCTTACTACTATGAACATAGTTATGACATCTATAAACTGAAGGTCTATAATTCGTTTGTCTCCTACGATCAAGAGAAGCTATATAATTCTTTTCACATTTACCACAAGATATCAATCCAGAAAACACATGAATATGAGAAGTACGTTTTCCGTCAATACCTCTGACTATAGCGTTCTTGTCCATTATCTGATTGCATCGCTCATATTGATCCTTTGAAATAATACCCTCATGATTATCTTCAACTACAACCCATTCCTTTTCAGGACGTTTCTTGCCGTGAGGGGAATACCTATAATTATATCTATACGTTCCCATATAAAAAGGATTTCTAATCACGTCAGACAACGTCTTTGTAGTCCAAGTTCCATTTCTTTTGGTCTTATAACCTTCAACTTCCAGAAGATGCTTCACCTCATTGGTAGAACGAGTCCTTTCATAACTATCAAAAATATACTTAATAATCTTTGCTTCATCCTCATTGACTACAGGAAATTTATTCTCCTTACTCCATTGATAGCCAAGGGGGACAGGAGCACCATTCCATTTACCTTCAGAAGCTCTATCCAACATGATAGAAGAAACTCTTTCAGAAGTGAGATTTCTTTCCAACTCAGCAAACACCAGGATAATCTTGAGCATAGCTTCACCCATAGCAGATGAAGTATCAAACTGCTCATTTTTAGAAATAAAAGCAGTATTATAACTCTTGAGCTCTTCATACATAGTAGTGAAATCCTTTAGATTCCTAGATATACGATCAATCTTCCATACCAACAAATGAGTAAACTCACCAGCTCTGATTCTAGACATCATCTCCTTGAACTTAGGTCTATCAGTATTTTTTCCAGAATAACCAGCATCCTCGAAAATCTCATAATCATCAATTCCTAGAAAATACTTAGAATAATTCGTAAGCTCCTTACGCTGGAAAGGCAAAGAATCCTTATCTATTTGATGAGTAGTAGACACTCTAACATATAACGCAGCTTTCATATAATCAACCTCCTTACACGAACAAATGTTCGAGTATATTATATCAAAGATTAGATTATAAATGAAGATAGAATATAAAATAACTAATTTGATAAGTAAAAATATGTATATCAGACTCCAACCAGAAATATCCAGATGAGAGCATTGCTTAAGTCACCATGATTTAGGAATTATTGGTAAATCACTGGAGCAAAACATAACTTTTGCTTGAAATTTGAACGAAAAGGGTGTATACTCATTTTAGACAAACGTTGAAACGAGTGTCATTAGACCTTAACATGAGATGATCTGCTCCCTCTGAACCCTTTTGAAGATATTGTTGATGCAATATATTAGACCTTAACATGAGATGATCTGCTCCCCAAAAAGTAGACAGTTTAAAAAACAAAAACTGTTGGTTGAGGGGAGTTTTTTTGTTGGCAAAAAAAGAGTTTTCAGCTGAAGAGAAATATGACATTTTGAAAGCATATGAAAATGGAAATAAATCAGTTAGACAATTTTTGAAGGAACATGAAATTAGTGCATACTCATTTTATGCGTGGAAAGAAAAGTATGAGAAAGAAGGTTTTCAGGGACTTAAGAAGCAATCGCCAAAAAAGTATGATAAAGAGATTAAATTAGCGGCTATAGAAATGTATCTGTCCGGTGATTATTCGCTAAGGCAGGTTGTAAAAAAATATGAAATATCAGATCAAAGCCTACTAAGAAAGTGGCTTTCAAGGTATAATAGTCATAGAAAAATAAATAGTACTCCGAAGGAGCTGGATAGATCTATGACTAATGGTAGAAAAACAACATTTGAAGAACGTATCGAGATAGTTAAATATTGTATCTCTAATAATAAAGATTATAGAGAAACTGCAAAAAGATATGGTGTATCTTATAATCAAGTATACTCTTGGGTGAAAAAATATGAAAATAATAGTGAAGAAGGTCTTAAAGACAAACGCGGACGTAAGGCAGCGGGATCAAAAGAAAACATGTCAAAAGAGAAACAAGTTGAGGTAGAGCTTAGAGTAGCTCAAGAAAAAATAAAGAGACTAGAAGCGGAAAATGCTCTTTTAAAAAAGCTAGAAGAACTAGAAAGGGGTTGATTGAACAGTCACAGAAGTATAAAGCAGTGAAAGAAGTAAACGAGGAACTAGGTTATTCTATAAAGTTCTTATGTGAGATTATTGAGCTTAATCGCTCATCGTATTATAAATGGATGAATAAATCTAAGACGGATAGAGACATAGATAATGAAGAACTTTTAGATTCTATAAAAGAACTACACGTTAGTGTTAGAGGAATATATGGTTATAGACGAATTGCTATGAATTTAGGAAGAATACTAGACAGGAACATAAATCACAAAAGAGTGAGACGAATAATGAGAGAGAATGATATAGAGTGTATTATAAGAAGAAAGAGAAAGCGCTATCGCAAAACAACGCAGTTACACGTTTCGGAGAACATATTAAACAGAGAATTTAAGGCTGATAAGCCCAATGAAAAATGGCTTACTGACGTAACAGAACTAAAATATGGTAATTGTCAAAAAGCATACTTAAGTGCTATAATAGATTTGTACGATAATTCAGTAGTTGCGTATAATTTAAGTAAGAGAAACAATAATCCATTAGTAATTAAGAATCTGGATTTAGCGATAGCTAAAAATAGAGGTTCATCGCCACTTTTGCATAGTGATAGGGGATTTCAATATACATCAAATCGCTACAATAAAAAAATGAAAAACTATGGAATGATTCATAGTATGTCAAGAGTAGGAAGATGCTTAGACAACGCACCAATGGAAGGATTCTTTGGGATATTAAAAGTAGAAAAGTATTACTTAAATAAATATGATACTTATGAAATGCTAGAAAAAGACATAGATGACTATATGTATTTTTATAATAATGACAGATTACAGAAACGATTAGGTAAAAGAAGCCCGTTAGAATATAGAAGATCAGTAGCATAATTTAAAAAATTTAGAAACAGGTTTTAGTTATTTAACCTGTCCACCAAATGGGGTTCACATCACGATGTATTGAAACTAATGTACTTTCTTCTATTCCATTTTCCCTTAATAATTAGACCATAACATGAGATGTAATAAACCAAACGAGAAGTAGCAGGGAAGAAATAAAAACAAAACCTAGAGATACTAGATCAATTCTAGACTCTAGGTTTTTATTTTGCGTTTCACTCCAACCAGAAATATCCAAACGAGAGCATTACTCAAATCACCACGATTTAGGAATTATTGGTAATTTACTGGAGTGAAACAGAACTTTTGCTTGAAATTTGAACGGAAAGGGTGTATACTCGTTTTAGACAAACGTTGAAACGAGTGTCATTAGACCTTAAAATGCGATGTATTGAAACTTAAATATTCTGGATATTCTTTTCCGCGAGATTTGTATTAGACCTTAACATGCGATGTATTGAAACAATTGCTTAGCGTAACTATCTACGCTATCAGCTTAATTAGACCTTAACATGAGATGTATTGAAACGCAAAGTTTGTTATATATTGGGAAATAGGGACTTCATTAGACCTTAACATGAGATGTATTGAAACGCAATTGTTTTAATTGCATCGGCGAACTCTTCGTTGGATTAGACCTTAACATGCGATGTATTGAAACATGTGCTTTGCAGGCTTTAGTGGAAATTCATCTGCATTAGATCTTAACATACGATGTACAACAACGACAAAAAAAGCAACTCAAATCTGAGTTGCTTTTTTCTATCCCAAAACATTAACGATATAAGCCGATGGTAAGTTGGCCAACATCAAAGCTCGTTCTTGATCCAATGGCCATGACAATTTTTCTTTGGCCATAAACTGAAAT
>JAOAQY010000203.1 GCA_025210965.1 Tissierellales bacterium | reverse complement strand
GTTCGAATACAGCATGACTAGAGGAGGTCATGTATTATGATGAGATCTATGTATTCTGGTGTTTCTGGTCTAAGAATTCACCAGTCTAAAATGGATGTAATTGGTAACAATATAGCAAATGTTAATACTGTTGGATTTAAAAAAGGACAAGTATCTTTTAAAGACTTGATGAGTCAAATGGTAAGCAGTGCTAGTGGAGCTACAGAAGATGGTCTAGGAGGGACGAATCCTCAACAATTAGGACTAGGAGCATCTGTGGGATCGATAAGTACGATTCATACGAATGGATCTACTCAATCTACAAACAATCCTAATGATTTACAAATAGTCGGAAATGGATATTTTGTAGTAACGCCTGATGGTGGCACAAATAGTTTTTACACTAGGGCTGGAAATTTTAAAATGGATGAGCAAGGAAATCTATTGACTGCTGATGGTATGAAAGTTATGGGGTATGAATATACTGAAGATGGAGAAGAAACTGGCACAAAGTCACCAGTAAAAATTAATTTTTCAGAACAGGTTAAACCTGTAACTACAAAAGGAATTAATTTTAAAAATAATTTAAACGATGCGCATTCACCATATAGAATTATCGATACTACAAAAACACCAGCGGAGATTGAAACTCATGAAAATAATACATTTTCAACGGATTTAGAGATTCAAGATAGCAAGGGAAATACTTATAATATTACTATAAATCTAAATAGGAATGTTTTAAAGTATGATGATGGTGGTACTATAAAAGAGAACGCAGTGTGGGAAGTTAGCATTCCGAGTATGACTCAAAAAGGATCAAAAACTAATTTGTTGGAAGGAAATACATTGGATTATATAATGAAATTCGATGAGCAAGGCGAGTTAGTAGGTTTAGCGGATGCTAATGGTGGAGCTGCACCATTTCCACCTATTCATAGTTTGAATCCTGGTGATATCGATTCTGCTACTGCTGCGAATTATTTTAATGATGATAATTACAAGGATGCTGCAGGCAACTTTGTGAAATCATTCAATCTTCAAATTCAAAAAGAAGGAGTGGAATTTGGAGAAGGTATAGACTTAGACGGAAATGGAACTATTGAAGATGCAGAAAAGGGATTTATTAAGATGGATTTTAGCGATGTTAGTGGATTTGGTATAGATACATCGATTAAAGGATTCCAAGTTAAAGGTGAAAAGGCAGGAACACTTACAGGTTATTCTATTGATTCGAAGGGTGTGGTAGAAGGTCAATTTAGTAATGGTGAGAGCAAAGCTTTGTTTAAACTTATGCTAGCTAAATTTGATAACCCTGGTGGTTTGATTAAAGAAGGCTCTAATTTATTTTCGGAGAGTGCAAATTCAGGAGTTGCACAAGAAGGAAAACCTGGTTCGCCTGGATTTGGTGGATTAAACTCTGGATCACTTGAAATGTCAAATGTAGATTTATCTATGGAATTTACAGAGATGATTACAGCGCAACGTGGTTTTCAAGCAAACTCAAGAATTATAACGACAACAGATGAAATGCTTCAGGAATTGGTAAATCTTAAGAGATAGTAGTTATGCCTAGGCCCTGAAAGGGGTCTGGGCATAAAATGTTTTTAAAAGCGGAGGAATTATGATAAAATTAAAGAAGATAAATGGAAAAGAGTTCTATTTGAATGAGTCGGAAATAGAGACTATTGAAGAGACTCCTGATACAGTTATATATTTGAGATCAGAGAGAAAATTAATCGTCAAAGAGTCGGCAAAGGAAATAATTGATATGATTCAATATTAAATAAGAATCTGAGAAGAAGGGGTGACATTATTGGACATAGCAACTTTAGTCGGTATATTATTAGGAACTGGATTGATAGTATGGGGAATCATGCAAACAGGTGTATTGGGCAACTTTGTTGACTTTCCATCATTGGCTATTGTACTAGGTGGTGCGTTGGCTGCGACTTTGATTAGTTATCCACTCAAAGTTGTTATCAATTCTATAAAGGTTGTCCGAAATGCGTTTTTTGAAAAAGAGATTCAACTAAATGTTTTGATTGAAGAGATTGTTGCAATGGCAAATATTGCTAGAAAAGAAGGCTTACTTGCATTAGAGGAATCTGCTGAAAAATCCGAAAATGAATTTTTGAAAAAAGGAATAATGCTAGTAGTAGATGGAACTGACCCAGAACTTGTTAGAAATGTAATGGAGACTGAACTTAACTTTGTTGAAGAAAGACATGGAGTTGGTATAAGTGTATTTGAAACACTCGCTGGATTTTCGCCGGGATTTGGAATGATTGGTACACTTATAGGTCTTATAAATATGATGAAAGACTTATCAAACCCAGATAGTATTGGACCGAATATGTCAGTAGCATTGATTACAACGTTTTATGGTTCTTTATTTGCTAACTTTATATTCCAACCATTAGCAAATAAGCTAAAATATAGAAGTAAGCAAGAGATTCTCTCAAAAGAAATGATGATTGAAGGATTATTGTCCACTCAAGCAGGAGAAAATCCAAGGCTTATAGAAGAAAAGTTGAAAACCTTTGTACCACCTGCTGATAGAACAGAGAGCGATGGTGGAGATAACAAAGAGGGGGAGTAGACTATGGCTAAAAAAAATAAATGCCCAGAGTGTCCACCAGAAGACACGTCCATGGCGACTTATGGAGATATGGTAACCCTCTTACTCTGTTTTTTTGTATTGCTTTTTTCATTTGCAGAGATTGATGCGCAGAAATTTCAAGCTATAATGCAGTCTTTTGATGGATCGCTAGGAGTGATGGAAGGCGGGAAAACAATAAGCGAGTTTCCATTTATAAATATGGGTTCGTTGCCAGAAGAACTTACTACCGATAGTTATGAAGAAGTAGACACTATGACATCTCTAAAAAAAGAAATTGAAGATTATGTAATAGAAGAAGGTGTTGAGGATAGCGTTGAAGTAATAATGACTGAAAAGGGTCTTATTATAAGAGTTATGGACAGTGTATTTTTTGATTCGGGAAAAGCAGATATAAAAACCGGGGCAAAAGAGATAATATTGTTTATAGGCGAATTGCTTTCCGATGATAGATTTGATGACCGAGGAATAAATATAGAGGGACACACAGATAATGTACCGATGAATACGGCTCAATTTCCATCAAACTGGGAATTATCAGCAATAAGGGCAGTAAATGTACTTAAAATATTAGAAACCGAGACGAGAATTGATAGCAGTAGATTGTCAGCTTCTGGATATGGACCAAATAGACCAATAGCATTAAATGATACTCCTCAAAATAGAGCATTAAATAGAAGAGTTGATATAGTGGTATTGAATTCTAATTATTCAAAAGCAGAATCTGAGTAAAGGGGTGTTTGCATGAGCAATAAGAAATTGATAATAATAGTAGCAGTAGTACTTGCACTAGTCATAGCAATTGCTGTTGGTGTAGGGATAGTATTTTTATCAGGAGAAAAAGAAGAAGTAAATTATGACGATTTGCCTAAATCTTACTATGAAGTAACTGATTTATATAGTAATATCAAGGATAGCCCTAGAATATGTAAAGTCAATCTAACGGTGGAAACTGTAAGTGAAGAATTGCTTGAAACACTAAAAATGAAAGATTTTGTTATTCGAGATGCAATTAATTTAATAGTTAGAAGCAGTACTGAAGAGCAATTATTAGGCGAAGATGGTCAATTGTATTTACAAGAAGAAATAAAAAGGAGTCTTAATGATAAGTTTGAGACAGATGAAATAACAGGAGTGTATTTTAAACAATTGATTATTCAGGGATAAGGAGTGATCGCTTTGTCAGAAGTTTTATCACAGAATGAAATAGATGCCTTACTTAGTGCACTGAATTCTGGAGAAGTTGATGTTGACGAAATTGAAGAAGCGCCAGAGAAAAAAGTAAAGAATTATGACTTTAGAAATCCACAAAAAATGGCAAAAGATCAGTTGAGGACCCTTGAAATTATCCATGATAATTTTAGTAGATTATTGCAGACTTTTTTGTCTGGGTACTTACGTGCTCCTGTAAATATTGATGTTCTTACAGTAGATCAATATGCTTTTAGTGAATTTAGCAATGCTATTTCGAATCCAGCATTTCTGTCTATTGTTAAATTTGAGCCTTTACATGGCGATATAATATTAGATATTTCACCTAAATTAGCACTTGTTATAATTGATAGACTATTGGGTGGTAGTGGAGAACAAATTGGAGAAGCAAGGACATTTACTGAAATAGAAATGACTTTACTTCGAAGAATTGTAGAGAAGATGCTAGAGCTTTTTACAGAAGCGTGGCAAAATGTTATTGAACTTACACCATCTTTGGAAAAAATAGAGTCAAATCCTCAATTTGCGCAGATTATATCTCCTAGTGAGACAATTGCACTTATAACATTAAATATGGCAATAGGAGATGCAGAGGGGATGTTTAATATTTGTATACCACATTTGGCGATAGAGGCAATAGCTGAAAAATTGAGTACTAAACTTTGGTTTTCTAATACTCAAAGAGAAGGTATGCATGAAAGCAACAGTGAAATGATTGAAGAAAGATTGAGAAAAGCTTATGTGATTTTAAAGGCAGAAATGGGTACATCTATATTAACTGTAGATGAACTCGTTGGCCTTCAAGTGGGAGATGTCATAAAAATTGATACTTTCACAAATAATGAAGCAAGAATCAAAGTTGGATCTGTGTTGAAATTTAATTGCCAGCCAGGTCTAGTAAATAATAAAGTGGCCGTTAAGATCACCGGGGTCAAGAAGGATGGTGAAGAGATAAATGGTTAGCGATATGCTTTCACAAGAAGAGATAGATGCATTATTGAATGGAGGTACTGACGAAGATACGAGTGCTGGTGACGATTTTCTTAATGAATTGGAGATAGATGCGCTTGGAGAAATTGGAAACATCAGTATGGGAACTGCAGCGACAACTTTATTTACCCTTTTAGGACAAAAGGTTATAATTACAACTCCAGAGGTATCTAGGGTAAATGCTTCTGAGCTATCAACTTTATATCCTAAACCTTTTATTGCGGTAGATGTAAAGTATAGAGTAGGCTTAGAGGGAACTAATTTATTAGTATTAAAATCTGAAGATGTTAAGATTATTACAGATTTAATGATGGGCGGTGATGGAACTAATACTGACAGAGAAATAAATGAGATGGATTTGAGTGCTATTTCAGAGGCTATGAACCAAATGGTAGGCTCTTCTAGTACTTCACTTTCGGAGATGTTTCATAAAAAAATAGACATTGACCCACCGAGAGCTTTTCAGACCCAGGTTGATGGTGATGGAACTGGGCTTGAGATTTTTAAGGAAACCGATGTTCTGGTTAGAATTTCATTTAAAATGATCATAGGTGATTTAATTGACAGTGAAATTATGCAATTATTACCATTGGAGTTTGCTCGAAGTCAAGTAAAAAATCTACTTGAGCAGGATATGCCAGAGGTTTCTGTTGAAAATGAGGTAGAGCAGATTCAAGAGCCAGCTGCTACGCAAAGTGTACCGCAACAACCAGCTGCACAAGCTCAACCACAGCATACTCAACCGCAACCACAGCCTCAGATGCAGGCGCAATATCAACAACCAATGCAGGCACAACCGCAAATGGGATATAGCGCACCATCAAATAATATGGTTCAGCAACCAGTAAATGTTGAAAGGGTTGAATTTGAACCTTTTGATAATAATCAAAAAATAGTTTATAATGAAAATATCAGTATGGTTCAGGAGATTCCTGTTGAGATAACAGTAGAACTTGGAAGGACAAAAAGAAAGATTAGTGAAATTTTAGAATATGGTCCGGGAACTATTGTAGAATTAGATAAACTCGTAGGAGAACCATTAGAAGTTTATGCCAATGGTAGAATTATAGCGAAAGGTGAAGTTGTTGTTATTGATGATAACTTTGGTATAAGAATTACAGATATTATTAATTCAAAAAATAAAATTAGCAAATTATAAGGAGGAAAACAAATGAGTAGAATTTTGATTGTCGATGATGCAGCTTTTATGAGAATGATGATTAAAGATATACTAACTAAAAATGGATTTGAGGTAGTTGGAGAGGCAGAGAATGGTGCCAAAGCTATTGAAAAATATGGGGAATTGAAACCAGATTTAGTGGTTATGGATATTACAATGCCTGAAGTAGATGGTATTCAGGCAGTTAAAGAGATAAAAAAATCAGATGCAAATGCTAAAATAGTTATGTGCTCAGCTATGGGTCAACAAGCTATGGTTATTGAGGCAATACAAGCAGGTGCAAAAGATTTTATTGTTAAGCCGTTCCAAGCAGATAGAGTTATTGAAGCTGTAAAAAAAGTATTGGGATAATAATTTAGAAAGATAGGTAAGGAATATGACGCACATTTTGTATTATTTAGGTATTAGCATTTTTATTATTGGGTTGGCGTTTTTGTTTACAAAGTACGTTGGTAGTAAAATGACCTCTGTACAATCAGGGAAAATGATTAAAATTGTCGAAACTTTGAAAATTGAAAATACTAAGATTTTATTGATAGAATGTTGCGGAAGATATTATCTTATAGGCGAGAATAGTAGTGGGATCGAGCTACTTGACCAGTTTGATGAAATTGGTCAAGTAGTATTTGATGATAATAAAGAATTTGACAAGATTTATAAAAGTGCAATAAATGACGATTCGCAAAATATTACAAATAAACTATTTAAGGTAAAGCAAAGATATGTTGAGTTAAAAAAACAGATAGATAGAAGGCAAGATTATGAGCAAAAGAAGTGAAAAAATATTATTTATTATGCTGATTTTTTTTATTTGTTGCATACCACTTAGAGCTATTGCAACAGAAACTGGGTTACCCAAAGGGATAGAAATTTCAGTTGGGGCGGGAGAAGATACTGATTTAGTGGATTATCTTAAGTTATTATTTATATTCACTATATTGACGTTTGCTCCTGCTATTTTATTAATGACAACAAGTTTTACAAGAATTTTGATAGTATTATCCTTTGTAAGAAGAGCTATTGCTACACAAACTACGCCGCCAAATCAAGTATTGATTGGCATATCATTATTCTTGACATTTTTTATAATGAGGCCTGTGATAAGTGAAGTTAACGCAAATGCTATACAACCTTATTTAGAAAATAAGATAACTCAAGAAGTCTTTATTGATAATGCAATGGATCCTATGAAAGACTTTATGTATGATCAAACTCGAGCCAAAGATTTGGAATTATTTATGAATTTATCTAATGCGTCTATAACATTAAGAGATGAAGATGATAATTTATTAGAAAAAAAAGAAATTTTGAAACAAATTCCAGCGACGACACTTATTCCAGCATTTATTATTAGTGAGTTGAAGACTGCTTTTATTTATGGATTTATATTGTTTATTCCATTTGTGGTAATTGATATGGTAGTTTCAAGTACTCTGATGTCAATGGGAATGATGATGTTGCCACCTGTAATGATTTCTATGCCATTTAAAATACTTTTATTTATAATGGTTGATGGTTGGAATTTGGTTATAGAGGCGCTAATTACCGGATTCAAGTAAGGAGGGAACTATGACAGAGGGAGAAGTAGGTATTATTTTAAAAGAGGCGCTTAACCTTGTGCTTATGTGTTCTGCTCCTATGCTTTTAGTTGCACTTGGAGTGGGTTTGATAGTAGCAGTATTTCAAGCAACTACTCAAATACAGGAAGCTACACTGGCTTTTGGAGTGAAAATTTTAGCTGTATTAGGTACTTTTTTATTGTTTGGTCCGTGGATGCTAAACAAATTAATGGTGTTTACAAATAATTTATTGATGAACGTGAATACTTATATTAGATAGTAAGGTGTAAATGATGAGTGTGATAGATAAAATTTCAACAGAGTATATATGGCTATTGCTTGTTTTTATGAGAATAATTGGTATTTTTATTATCGCACCATTTTATTCAAGTGCTAAAATAATGAGTCAACTAAAGGTTGGTTTGACATTACTTTTAAGTGTTGTTGTTTTTTTCAGTTATGATTTTAGTAATTTGGCAAAGCCAGAATTAGATGTTATGTATATATCATTGATTTTTAAGGAACTTGCAATAGGTTTATTTTTAGGTTTTATTTTACTTTTATATTTTAGCATATTTAATATGGCAGGAAATATGATTGATGCGCAGATAGGTTTTAGTATGTCGTCTGCATTTGATCCTATGAGTAATAGTAATGTAACTGTTACTGCCAATTTATACTATACGTCTGCTATGCTTATTTTCTTTTCAATAAATGGCCATCACTGGATGATAGAGTCAATGATAAAGTCATTTGATATATTACCACTTGGAAATATAAATGTAAAATGGGGGTTGGTAGAACAGTTTATATCTAATTTTTCAGAAGTATTTGAACTTAGTTTTAAAGTTGCAATGCCTGTAATGGTAACTATATTTATAGCAAACGTTACTCTTGGATTTTTGGCTAAAACAGTTCCTCAAATGAATGTTTTTGTTGTGGGTATGCCGATGAAAGTAGCTATAGGGATGGTTTTATTGACATTAACTGCTCCGCTTTTCGTAAAAACAGCTTCCAAAATTTTTGAGATAACAGAATTTGAATTTTTAGAACTATTAAAACATATGAAGTGGTGAAATGATGGATATATTGAAAAAGCATTACTTGCTTGATTTACAGCATTTTGCTGATGGTGGGTCAGGCGAAAAAACTGAAAAAGCTACACCTAAAAAGCGTCAAGATGCTAGAAAAGAAGGAAATGTATTTCAAAGTAAAGAAATGACATCTGCTATAACTCTTTTGACTGGAGTTAGTTTGGTGTTTATGTGGGGCGAAACTATTTACAAGAATATCGGTTCATATACTGAAAATATGTTTCGAAATAGTTTGAACCCAAGCACATTAAATGATGTCTCGAGTTTAAATCAAATAATGATTGAAGCAGTTTTTACTATAATATTGAATATGCTTCCGATATTAGGTATAGTAATGATTACTGGACTTTTTATGGGCTATATGCAAGTTGGTTTTTTAGTGATTCCTATAAAATTTAAATTTGGGAAACTTAATCCTATAAATGGTTTTAAAAATTTATTTTCATTCAAATCAATATTTGAGATGTTTAAGTCTATAGCTAAAATAGCAATTATAATATGGGTTGTTTATTCTTACTTAAAAAATGAAGTTTCAAATTTACATATGCTGTATGTATATGATTTAAATCAAAGTGTAACATATATGATGGATACGGCATTTAATATTGCTATGCGAGTTTGCATAGCACTTATAATTATTTCTATTTTAGATTTTGCTTTTCAAAAATATCAATATGAGAAAAATTTAAAGATGACGAAACAAGAAATAAAAGAAGAATATAAGCAAATGGAAGGAGATCCGCAGATTAAATCAAGAATAAAGCAAAAACAGCGAGAAATAGCTATGCAGAGAATGATGCAGGATGTTCCAGAAGCAGACGTGGTTATAACAAATCCTACACATTTTGCTATTGCAGTTAAATATGATTCTGGGAAACATAAAGCACCATATGTTTTAGCTAAAGGGCAAGATTTTATGGCTCAAAAAATAAAGCAAATTGCAGGTGATAGCGATGTGCCAATTGTTGAAAATAAGCCACTTGCGAGGCTGTTGTTTAAACAGGTTGAAATTGGTGATGAAATACCACAGGATTTATATCAAGCAGTAGCGGAAGTTTTGGCATATGTGTATAACTTAAAAAAGACTAGGATGTAGGTGGTTAGATGTTAAAATTTGGGGATGTCGCAGTAGTTGTTTCTATTATCTTGATTGTACTTATCATGATAATACCAGTGCCAAAAGGACTATTGGACATATTGTTAAGTTTGAATATTTCTTTTGCATTATTGATACTATTGACATCGATTTACGCGAAAAATGTACTTAGTTTTTCCATATTTCCATCAATATTGTTGATTTCAACAATATTTGGATTAGCTTTGAACATAAACACTACAAGATATATCTTAACAGAAGGTGATGCTGGGGATGTAATACAAGCATTTGGTAGTTTTGTAGCGCAAGATAATTTTGTTGTAGGGGTAATTATTTTTGCAATAATTGTAATTGTAAACTTTTTAGTAATTACTAAGGGTTCCGAGAGGGTTGCCGAAGTTGCAGCTCGTTTTACATTAGATGCTATGCCAGGAAAACAGATGTCTATAGACGCTGATTTGAATGCAGGATTGATATCTGATGAGGATGCAAAGGCAAGAAGGTTGAATATACAAAGAGAGGCTGATTTTTATGGATCAATGGATGGTGCTAGTAAGTTCGTAAAGGGAAATGCTATTGCTGGTATATTGATAACTGTCATAAATATCGTAGCAGGATTGATTATTGGGGCTATGTCTGGGATGCCAATTTTTGCAGCACTTTCAAAATATGCACTGCTAACAATCGGAGATGGATTAGTTAGTCAGATATCTGCACTCATGATATCTACAGCTCAAGGTATAATTGTTACTAAAACTGAATCCGAGAAAAATTTAGGCTCAGATATAATAGAACAATTATTTCGAGGTAGTTCTAGACCGTTATTCATATTATCAGCAGCACTTATCTTCATGTCGCTGACACCTTTACCGACATTTCCATTTTTGCTATTAGGTTTAACACTTCTGTTTATTGCGTTTAATGGTAGAACAATGGCTCAGAAGCAAGAACAAGAAATAGAAGAGCAAGAATTAATGGAAACAGCAGCAGATGATGAAGAAATGAGAAAGCCTGAGAATGTTATGAATTTGTTGAAAATTGAAGACATAGAATTGGAATTTGGATATGGCTTGATACCACTAGCTGATTCAAATCAAGGCGGAGACTTATTGGATAGAATAATAATGATTAGGAGACAAATTGCATTAGAATTAGGAGTTGTTGTTCCAATTGTTAGGCTAAGAGATAATATCCAATTAAATCCAAATGAGTATCTTATAAAGATTAAAGGTGTAGAAATTGCTAGAGGAGAGTTGCTTTTTGATCATTATTTAGCGATGGATCCAGGTACTGCTCAAGGTGATGTAGAAGGGATAGACACTATTGAGCCGGCATTTGGCTTGCCAGCGAAGTGGGTAACTGATAAAGAAAGAGAAAAAGCTGAGATATTAGGCTATACTGTAGTTGATCCACCATCCGTAATATCTACGCATTTAACAGAACTTATTAAACAAAATGCACACGAATTATTAGGAAGACAGGATGTGAAAGTTCTTATAGATAATGTTAAAGAGGATCATCCAGCATTAGTTGATGAAATTGTTCCAGGGGCAATGAACTTAGGAGATGTACAAAAGGTTTTGGCAAATTTATTGAAAGAGCAGATTTCCATAAGGAATATGGTAATAATATTAGAAACATTAGCAGATTATATTTCGGTGACTAGAGATCCAGATATGTTAACTGAATATGTTAGACAAAAGCAAAGTCGTTACATAACTCAGAAATATGTCATAGATAATAAACTTAATGTTATAACTTTAGATGGACAATTAGAACAGTTAATCATGAATTCTATAAATCAAACTGAAGCAGGTTCATATTTGGGATTAGATCCGAATACTGTTCAGCGCATACTTCAAAGCTTAGCTCAAAATGTAGATAGATTAACGAGTATAGGTGAGCAGCCAATCGTATTGACAGCACCTATAGTTAGGATTTATTTCAAGAAACTTACAGAGCAATATAGTAATGAAATTATAGTTTTGTCATATAATGAAATTGATCCTAACGTTGAAATCCAAGCACTGGGGATGGTGACACTAGATGAAAATTAAGAGATATTTTGGAAATACCAATAAAGAAGCAATGGATAAATTAAAAAAAGAGCTAGGGGAAAATGCAGTGATATTGCATACGAGGAAAATCAAAAGACCAGGTATGTTAAGTTTTTTAAGAAAACCTTTAGTTGAAATTGTTGCTGCTATTGACGAAGAAAATAGAGAACCTCAAAAAAGTAAATTACAAGAATCTCAAAAACTTCAAAAAACTCAGATAAAAAAAGAAAACAGATCCAAAAGTCAATTAAATACTGATTTATTGTTTGAGGGTGTGAGTAAAAGTAAAGAGCGCATAGCGGATGACGAGGTAGTCAAACTTAGACAAACTGTAGAATCATTAGTCTCTAGTATTGAAAATACTAGAGAAGATACTGGGGTTTATCCAGAAGAAGTTAAATTACTACAAAAAAGGCTTACATCTAATGGGCTAGATTATGAGAACACAACAAAAATACTCAATGAATTAATGCGTGAGCACGCTAAAATTGAGGGGCGCATTAATTATGAAAATTTATTAATCAAATTACTAAAAAAGCATTTAGGACCAGTTAAGCCTATAACACTAAATAATAAACAAAAGATAGTAATTTTTGTTGGACCAACAGGAGTTGGTAAGACGACGACTCTGGCTAAAATAGCAGCACAATATGCATTAGTCAATAAAGAAAAGATAGGGCTAATAACAGCGGATACTTATAGAATTGCAGCTGTGGAACAGCTTAAAACATATAGTGAAATACTGGGAATTCCACTTAAAATTATTTATGATGGAAGTGAGATAGTGGAAGCAGTTCAGGATTATTATGATAAGGAACTAATTTTAGTAGATACAGCTGGAAGAAGTCATAAAAACAACGACAAAGTAAAAGAACTTAAAGAAATGTTAGGACAAGTTAAAGATCCAGAAATATTTTTAGTTTTAAGCTCAACTACCAATAAGAATACTATTGATGGTATAATAGAAACATACAAATTTATTAATGACTACAAACTGATTTTTACTAAATTAGATGAATCTGATAATTATGGTATAGTTATGAGTACGTGTTATGAAAAAGCAAATCCGCTTTCTTATATAACAACAGGGCAGAGTGTTCCAGAAGATATAAAATTGGCAAATATTGATGAAATAGCAAAATCATTGTTAGGAGAAAACAAAGATGTATGATCAAGCAGAGAGATTGAGAAAACTAGTTAAAGAAAGCCAGAATTTCAAAAATAGAGAGAAAAAAGCAGAAACATCTAAAAGTGTTGATAATGATGATAATACTAGGATAATAGCGGTAACTAGTGGTAAAGGTGGAGTGGGAAAGACCAACTTTACTATTAACTTAGGGATATCACTTAGCAATCTTGGATATAGATGTGTAGTTTTTGATGCAGACATTGGTTTTGCCAATATCGATGTTATATCTGGAATAATACCTAAATATACAGTAGCCGATGTATTAGAAAGACGCAAGACTATGAAAGAGGTTATTACAGAAGGTCCTGCTGGTGTAAAACTTATAGCTGGTGGATCAGGAATAAATGAAATAATGCAATTAGACATTGGAGAGATAGAGTATTTATTAAAAGAATTTAAATCACTTCAAAATGAATGTGATTTTATACTTATTGATACAGGTGCAGGCTTATCGAAGACAGTATTAAGCTTTGTAAATGCAGCAGATGAAGTTATAATAATTACTACACCAGAGCCGACTTCATTAACTGATGCATATGCAATGATAAAGGCGTTGAATATATTTAATAATGAAGTCGACCTTAAAGTTATTATAAATAGAGTGAATAATGCAAAAGAAGCAGAAGAAGTATTCAGTAAACTTGAGAAAGCAACTAATAAGTTTTTGGATTTTAATATCAATGAATTAGGGTATTTGTATGAAAGTAAAATCATACCAGAATCTGTTAAAAATCAAATTCCATTTATGGAATATAATCCAACATCACAAGTTTCTAAAAAAATTAATTCGATAGCGTTGAAACTTATTGGAGAGGAGCAGGTTGAAAAAAGTGGAATGGAAAATTTCATTTCTAACTTGAGATCTGTATTTACCAAAGGGAGGTTCTAAAAACAAATGACAGAAGCAAATTCGAATTTAGTTGTTGGAACTAAGTTGATTATAGAAAGTGATAGTGAAAATGCATCTAGATATGCGAGTCAAGTTTTGGATATCAGGAATCAAATGATTATAATTAGTGGTCCTATTGAAAAAGGTGTTTTGATTCCTATTCATACAGGTACTAAAATAAAAATTTCTTATTATGTAGAAAATGTTGGAAGGTTCATGTTTAAGGGTATAGTAAGAAGAAGAGGCTTAAAAAAAATATATTTGCTAGAAATAGAAAGATTAACACCATCCGATAGAGTTCAGATGAGAGATTATTATAGACTTTTAGTTAGGCTGAAAGTTATGAAGTATTTTGAAAAAAATGATAGTCAAATATTAGAGGAATCTTGTGTTACCCAAGATCTAAGTGGTGGAGGAATGAAACTAAAATCTAATTATGAACACAAAAAAGGTGATTTCTTAGAATGCGACTTAAATGTTGAAGATAAAGTGGTATCTGTCAAAGGGAAAATTGTTAGAATTGATAAGACAGAGGACAAAGATTTTAAATATGCGCTAGGCATAAAGTTTTTTGACATACATCATAAAAGTCAGGAAATAATTGTTCAATATGTTTTTGAGGCTCAAAGAAAATTAAGAAAAAAAGGACTGATTTAGATGAAAATTAGAGCTTTAGTTATTGACGACTCAGCTTTCATGAGAAAACTGATAGCAGATATTTTAAATTCAGATGAAAATATTGAAGTAATTGATACTGCTAAAAATGGGAAAGAGGGTATTGAGAAAATACAAACATGCAATCCTGACGTAATAACTTTAGATGTTGAAATGCCTATTATGGATGGGCTTACAGCATTGAAAGAGATGGAAAAATTAAAAATAAATGTTCCCGTGTTGATGCTAAGTAGTTTGACATCAGAGGGGGCAGACGCAACTATAAAGGCATTAGAGTATGGGGCTATAGATTTTATCACTAAGCCTACAAATATTTTTAAGTTAGATGCAAATGAAAAGAAAAATGAAATTATAGAAAAAGTAAAAATGGCTAGTAAAATAAAGGCTAAAACTCGGACACTAAATACAAATGTAAGAGTTAAAGCTGAAGCTAGTAAAAAGATTGCTAAAAAGGATAAAAATTTTAGTCATATAGTTGCTATAGGAACTTCTACTGGAGGTCCGCGAGCGTTACAAAGTGTAATTCCTAAGTTCCCAGAAAATCTTAATGCAACATATATAATCGTTCAACACATGCCACCAGGATTTACTAAATCATTGGCTGATCGATTGAATACTATGTCAGCACTTAGTGTTAAAGAAGCTGAACATGGAGAGTCATTACTTCGTGGATATTGCTACGTTGCTCCAGGCAGTAAGCAATTGAAGTTGGTAAAAAAAGGCGCTGATTGGATGATTGATTTAAGTGATGAAGAAAAAGTAAGTGGTCATTGCCCATCAGTGGATGTTCTCATGGATACAGTTGCAAATGTTGATAATAAAAGAATTGTTGGAGTTATGATGACTGGAATGGGAGCAGATGGAGCCATTGGAATGAAAAAGTTAAGAGATAAAAGAGGGTATACTATAGCTCAAGATGAAAAAAGCTGTGTGGTATATGGAATGCCAAAGTCTGCTGTTCAAAATGATGCTGTTGATAAAGTGGTGACATTGGAAGATATTGCTGGTGAAGTAATGAAGCAAATAAAGGCATAAATTAGGAGGAATTTATGGATATAAATAATGTAAATGAGATGCTAGTAGATGTATTGAAAGAAATAGGAAATATTGGAGCAGGAAATGCAGCTACGGCTTTAGCAAAGATGATTGACAAAAAAGTTGATATGTTAGTGCCACAAGTTAAAATAATTGATATAGAAGAAGTTCAAGATATATTAGGTGGTGCAGAAATGCCAGTTGCAGGTATTTATTTTCAAATGACTGGTGAAGTAGAAGGAAATATGATGTTTTTGCTAGATATTGAATCTGCTAATAACTTAATTCCTATGATATTTCAAAGAGAAAAAGAAACAGATGAATTAGATGCAATGGATATTTCAGTACTGTCAGAAGTTGGAAATATTTTAGCAGCATCGTATATGAATTCTTTGAGTAAACTTACTAATTTGACATTAAACATATCAGTTCCTTCAGTGAGTATTGATATGGTAGGTGCTATATTGAGTGTTCCAGCCATCCAATTTGGACAATTCAGTGACAAACTATTATTTATAGAAACTGAATTTGTCGAAGATGAAAAAGAGGTTACAGGGGATTTCTTCTTGTTACCGGATATAGAGTCATTTGATAAAATTTTGAGAGCATTAGGGGTAGTGTGATATGAGTGAGATGGTTAAGGTTGGAATGGCGGATTTAAATATAGTAAAGACACCGGGGAGTATTACTACATTAGGATTAGGATCATGTGTTGGAGTTACATTATATGATCCGCGAAGTAAAATTGCTGGATTGGCGCATGTCATGTTGCCATCTAGCAAAGAGATAAAGAATAACTCAAATAAGGCAAAATTTGCAGATACAGCTATTGAAATATTATTGGAAAAAATGATAAAAGCTGGTGCTAGAAAGCAAAGTATTGTTGCTAAAATGGCTGGAGGAGCTCAAATGTTCAATTTTAGTTCTAAGAACGATGTTTTGAAGATTGGAGAAAGAAATGCTATTGCAAGCAAGAAAAAATTAAAAGAGTTGGGAATAAGAATTATAGCCGAAGATACAGGGGGTAACTACGGTCGTACTATTGAATTGAATGCGGATAATGGAGAGTTATTTATCAAAACTATAGGTCATGGAACGAGCATTATTTAAACCGACGCCGAATGGAGTTGAGAGCATGGATATTAATGAACTTTGGAAAAAATACAAAGAGACCAGCGGTGTTGAATATAAAAATCAGTTAATAGAACACTATGTTTATTTAGTAAAGGTGGTTTCTGGACGTTTATATAATTATTATGGTGGAAATGTTGAATTTGATGATCTTTTGGGATTTGGGTCATTTGGATTGATTGATGCTATAGAAAAATTTGACATTAGTAGAAATTTAAAATTCGAGACATATGCTCAAATTCGGATTAGAGGATCTATAATAGATTCTCTTAGAAAAATAGATTGGATTCCACGTTCTCTTAGAAAAAAATCTAAGGATTTAGAAGAGGCAGTAAAAAAAGCAGAAAATCGATTAGGACGAAATGTTACAGTTCAAGATATTGCAGAAGAATTAGGTGAAGATAATGCAACAGTTGAAAAATTATTAGGGGAAGTTTCAACATTCAATGTAGTGTCACTAGATGATTTATTAAGCATAAACAATAATATTGGCGTTCAAATAAATCAAGAGGATTTACCTGAAGAATCTTATTTAAAAGATGAGCTAGCAGAAAGTCTTAAAGATTCAATTGAAGAATTACCTGAGAAGGAGAAATTGGTTGTTTCGCTATATTACTATGAGGAATTAACATACAAAGAAATAGCTGCTGTTTTGGATTTGTCAGAATCGAGGATATCACAGATTCATAGTAAGGCAATTTTAAAATTGAAGAGTGGATTGAAAAAAATTGGCTATTAATAATGGGGTGGCTTAATTGGCAAAAGGTATAGTTTTAAAAGGTAATGATTACAATTCTATGATTAGAAAAGGACTTGAAAAATTAAATAAGACAAAATCAGAAGTTGATATTAAGGTCTACAAGCTCAAGGATGAAAAACAAAAATACAAAGTAAAAATTATACTTAAAGAGGATAGTGTTAACGAACATGATTTGTTTGAGTTGAGCTTTGAATCAGATGGTGTCTATATGATATTTAAAAAAAATGTAGCGGATGAAAAAAATTTTTTAGCATACGTGAAAGAATATTTTAAGTATTTACAACTTGAGAATATAAACACTTCAGAATTAAGTGCGAGTAATCATGCCGAAGGAGACAAAATACTCGTAGCACCAATGCAAGAAGAGCCTAAAATTGATGAAAAAATGGCAATTAGAAATGCTAGTGATGGTATGAGCGCTTATGTTGAGTTCTATCCGGCTGTTAATGGTGAATCTTTAAGTGATAGTGATGTTAGAAATAAAATTGAAAGTAAAATAAATTTTGGTGTTATAGAAAGCAAATTGAGTGAATTCAAGAATAATAGATGTTATTTTAAAGAGATAATTATAGCTAGGGGCGTTGAGCCCCAAAATGGCACAGATGGTTTCATAGATTATAAAATTAATCTTGTAGAGGACACTACTCCAGAGATATTAGAGGATGGAACTGTTGACTATAAAGATTTACATACAATTACAACGATTAGTAAGGATGAAACTATAGGAATACTTCATAGTGCTAAAAGTGGGATTAATGGAAAGAAAATAGATGGTACTCCAATATTAGCTACCGATGGGAAAAAGATAAATATGACTTTTGGGAAGAATATAGCTATTAGCGATGATAAAAGGATATATTCTACTAGAGATGGCTTTGTTCAAAAAAAGAAAAATGCCATGGCTGTTATTGAATTACTTGAGATAAAAGGCGATGTAGACCCCTCAACTGGTAATATAGATTTCGATGGAAATGCTTTAATACAAGGAATCGTAAAAAGTGGATTTTCTGTACATGCACGTGATGGTATTGTGGTTAAAGGAGTTGCAGAAGGGGCTGTATTAGAATCTGATGGTGATATAGTTTTGAAAAAAGGAATGCACGGACATGAAGAGGGGATTGTTAGGACTAAGGGAAATGTTATTTCTAATTATTTGGCAAATTGTACTGTTGAAGCTGGAGGGGAGATAAAATCTGGAGCTATTATGCACAGCAAGATAGCCAGCCAGCAAGGGGTATATGCTCTTGGTAAAGGAGCTACTATAGTTGGTGGAATAGTCCGTTCTAAGGGAGATGTGCATGCCGGGGTAATTGGAAGTGAAGTTGAAACTGCAACTACCATTGAAGTTGGAGTGGATCCAGAACTTAAAAGGCGTCATGAGGTTGTTCATAATGATTTGATTTCGGAAAAAAATCAATTTGATAATATATCGAAATCAATATTGGTTTTGAGTAAAAAAGCTAAGTCAAGCGATTTGGGAGATAAGGATAAGAGAAAGCTAGCTGAGTTTTTGAAGAAGAAAAATGAATTAGAAGATGATATAAAAAAACTTGAAGAAGAGTATGAAAAAATAGAACAGCAATTTGAGCAATTAAATAAGGGTAAAATCAGAGTGGAAGACTGTATATATCCAGGAGTAAAGATTATAATTGGAAATGATGTAATGTTTGTGAGAAGAAAGTTAAATAAATGTTCTGTTTATAGGGCAGATGGAGAAATAAAAGTTGGGCCATATTAATGGCCTTTTTTTCTGAAGGAGAATACTATGGAGATAATTTTGATAGTCGCAGGAATAGTTATTATGTCTATTTCTTTTTATCATATTAAAAAGTATAGATATGAATTAAAGAAATTATCGAATGATATATATAAGGTACATGCTGATACTAAAGAGTATTATTTTATGATTCAAGATTTGATAGCTAAAATGGAAGAATTAGTAGACTATGAACTTACACAAATAGAGAGTAGAAGTAAAATAAAAAATGAGTATATAAATGAAGAAGGAATTTCTAATCATGGAGCTGATAAAACTAATTTTGAAGAGAAAATAGAAGAAATTGTAATATCAAAAAATGAAACAGATGAAGAAAAAATTCTAAAATTATATCAAGCGGGAATGTCGATTTCTGATATTGCAAAGAAATTTGAAAAAGGAATTCGTGAAATTGAAGTTATACTTAAGTTTGCTTTAAACAAATTGGAAAAATAACTTGTCAGGTCAGAACATTTATGGTATACTAACTAAGGTTAAAAACACACACACTAGCTGATTTTCTAGGAGGTGCCAAAGGTCCCTAGGAGAGATGATGCAGTGGAGGAAAAAACATGGAGGTGGCATTAATGTCAGTAATTACAATGAAACAATTATTAGAAGCTGGTGTACACTTCGGTCATCAGACTAGAAGATGGAATCCAAAAATGAAAGAGTATATCTTTACAGAAAGAAACGGTATCTATATTATAGATCTTCAAAAAACTGTAAAGAAAGTACACAATGCTTATGATTTCGTAAAAGAAATTGCAGCTGAGGGTGGAGATGTACTATTTGTTGGTACTAAAAAACAAGCTCAGGAGTCAATTGAATCAGAAGCTAAAAGAGCTGGTATGTATTTCGTTAACCAGAGATGGTTAGGTGGAATGTTAACTAACTTTAGCACAATCAAAAAGAGAATTCAAAGACTTAGACAATTAGAAAAAATGGCAGAAGACGGTACATTTGACGTTCTTCGTAAAAAAGAAGTTATTAAGTTGAAGCATGAGACTGAAAGATTAGAGAAATTCTTAGGCGGAATCAAGGATATGAAAGGTATACCACAAGTTTTATTTGTAGTAGATCCTAGAAAAGAAAGTATCGCTGTTAGAGAAGCTAAAATATTAGGAATTCCAGTAGTTGCTATAGTGGATACAAACTGTGATCCTGATGAAGTAGATTACGTTATTCCAGGTAATGATGATGCTATTAGAGCCGTAAAACTTATTGCAGGTGCTATGGCTGACGCAGTGATTGAAGGAAGACAAGGCGAACAATTAGAAGCTTAATCAAATAGAAAGGTAAGTTGGTGAATGAACCTCTTACCTTTTTACAAAGGTTAAACAGGAGGGATATACATGGCAATTACAGCAGCAATGGTAAAAGAATTAAGAGAAACTACTCAAGCGGGTATGATGGATTGTAAAAAAGCATTAGTGGAAACTGATGGTAATATGGAGCAAGCAATCGACTTTTTGAGAGAAAAAGGATTAGCTAAAGCAGCTAAAAAAGCTGGTAGAGTAGCAGCAGAAGGTTTAATTGCTTCTTATATTCACGGAGGAAGAATCGGTGTAATAGTTGAAGTTAATAGTGAAACTGATTTCGTTGCTAAAAACGAAGAGTTTAAAGCTTTTGCTAAAGATGTTGCAATGCAAGTTGCAGCACAAAACCCTCAATACGTTAGACGTGAAGAAGTTCCTGCAGAGGTAATCGAACACGAGAAAAAAGTATTGAAAGAGCAAGCATTGAACGAAGGTAAACCAGAAAAAATTGTTGAAAAAATGATCGAAGGTAGAATTGAGAAGTTCTACAAAGAGATTTGTTTAGTAGACCAACCATTCATCAAAGATGGTGACAAGACAGTTGGACAATTGTTGACAGAATTAATAGCTAAGCTTGGTGAGAACATGCAAATCAGAAGATTTGAAAGATTCGAAGTTGGCGAAGGTATTGAGAAAAAAGAAGAAAACTTTGCAGACGAAGTTGCAAAGCAAATGGCTCAATAGAACTGAGAAAGCTAAATGGAGAACACTAAGTGTTCTCCATTTGATTAAAGAAGTGTTTTATTGAGATTAAATTGCAAATAAAATTGACAAACTATTTATAAATTGTCAATTTTACTTGCAATTTAAAAGGAGTTATTGCTATAAATGTAGAACTATATACAGGGAGGCTATCAGATGATAGAAGAAAGTCAAATGAAAAGAATACTACTTAAATTGAGTGGAGAGGCTTTGAAAGGACAATCAAAGCAAATTTTTGACGAAGCTGTTTTGACAGAAGTAGGCATTAAAGTTAAATCTTTAGTTAGTCAAGGCATAGAGGTCGCAATTGTTGTTGGTGGTGGAAATCTTTGGCGAGGTAGAAATGATAGCCAGATGACTCAAGTGACATCAGATAACATAGGAATGATTTCGACAGTAGTAAATGCTTTGGCTGTTAGTGATTTTATCAATAATCAAGGGTGTAGAGCAGAAGTTTTGTCTTCAGTGCCTATGCCGAAGTTTTGTGAGTATTTCACTGCACAAAGAGCAGATCAGCTTTTAAATGAGAAAACTGTTGTTGTGTTAGCGGGTGGAACTGGAAATCCTTATTTTTCAACAGATACTACTTCAGCACTTCGTGCTGCTGAGATTAAAGCTGATGCCATATTGCTAGGAAAACAGGGTGTTGATGGTGTGTATGATAGGGATCCAGCTAAGGATTCTAATGCAAAAAAATTCTCTAATTTAACATACAAAGAAATTATTGAAAAAGATTTAAAGGTCATGGATGCTACGGCAGCATCGCTTTGTATGGGTACGGGGATTCCTATAATAGTTTTTGGAATAGATGACTTGGAGAATATTGATAAAGTTTTAAATGGAGAAAATGTAGGAACAATTATTAAGGAGGGGTAAACTTATGTATAATGAGGTACACAAAAGAGTAGAAGAAAAAATGAAAAAGACAGTTAGTGTTTATCAAAATGAATTGGTGACAGTTCGTGCAGGAAGAGCTAATCCTTCAATTTTAAATAAAATTACAGTAGATTATTATGGTGCAGCTACGCCGTTGAAGCAGATAGCGAATATCACTGTTCCGGAGCCTAGAATGCTTCAAATTAGTCCGTACGACATAACATCGTTAGCAGATATTGAAAAAGCAATTCTAGTATCTGAGTTGGGTCTTAATCCATCAAATGATGGTAAAATAATTAGATTGATTATTCCACAATTGACAGAAGATAGAAGAAAAGATTTAGTAAAATCGATTAAAAAAATGGCAGAAAATGCAAGAGTAGCTATTAGAAATGAAAGACGCCAAGCTAATGATGAGCTTAAAAAACTTCTTAAGTCAAATGAGCTTACTGAAGATGACGTGAAAGCTGGAGAAAAAACTATTCAAGATTTAACTGATAGTTATGTAAAAGAAATAGAAAAGCTTCTAGAATCTAAAGAAAAAGAGTTGATGGAGGTTTAATATGTTATCAAAAATGCTAATAGGCCTTGAATTAGATGAGGCAAAGCTTGTATTAGATAAACTACCTATGGAATACAAGTTGATTGAATGTACAAGTAGAAATAAGCATTTTGATGACTATCTAAACATTCAGAGAGTTATTAAACTATCAAAAAAAGGTGATTTTTTGGAAGTTTATCATTCGAAATTTTAATCCCCTGTTAACAGGGGATTTTTTTCTAAGAAAAGGAGAAGTGTTATGACAGAACTCAACAATATTGATAAAGGAAATCTACCAAAGCATGTTGCTATCATAATGGATGGAAATGGACGATGGGCGACACAAAAGAACTTACCTAGGACAGCTGGACATAAGCAGGGAGTAGAACAGCTAAAGAAAATATTAGAAGCGGCTGGTAATTTGGGAGTAGAAGTACTTACGGTATATGCTTTTTCCACTGAAAATTGGAATAGACCAGAGCAAGAAGTTGGTTTTCTCATGAAGATGATTTTAGAATATTTAAAAAGAGAGTCAAAAGAATTGATGAAAAATAGTATAAAGTTACAATTTATTGGAGAGAGAGAGAAGTTACCGTCTAAAGTATTCGATGCTATAGAAAAAGCTGAAAAAATGTCAAATGCGAATGACAAAATTATTTTCAATATTGCCTTGAATTATGGCGGACGATCAGAAATAGTGGAAGCTACAAAAAAGGTGATTAAAGACGTACAAAGTGGGAATTTAAGCATTGAGGAATTGAATGAAAACAATTTCCAGGATTATTTATATACAAAAGGACTTGAAGAGCCTGATTTACTTATTAGAACTAGTGGAGAAATGAGGCTTAGTAATTTTTTGCTGTATCAACTTGCATATAGTGAGTTTGTATTTGAAGAAGTGTACTGGCCAGATTATACACCTGAACACTTCTATAAAAATATAGTGACATTTCAAAAACGAAAAAGGCGATTTGGAGCCGTTTAAGGAGCTTGAATATGAAGACGAGAATATTGAGTAGTATAATTGGATTATGTTTACTTGCATTCGTACTTTGGAGTGGAGGTCTTATGATAGATATAGCTATTGTAGGACTAATAATTATAGCACTTTATGAAATGAAGACAGCTCTTGCAAAAAAAGGTATGCATATAAATTCCGTTTTGAATTTAGCAACAACATTTGCCATGATGCTTTGCGTGAGATTTGAAGAATATGAGTTATGCTATAAAATGATTCCCATAGTTGTAGCCATAAATGTTGTTTTATTTGTATTCAAAAGGGACGAGAGTTTAACAGATTTGATGGCAAATATTTTTGTTGTTGTCTATATAATATTATTTTTCTTTCATCTTACCTTTTTTGAATCACTTACCTATTTTGCGATTATACCTATTACAGCTTGGGGAAGTGATACTTTTGCATATTTTACAGGGTGCAAATTTGGTAAAAATAAACTTTGCCCTCATTTAAGTCCTAAAAAAACAGTTGAAGGCGCTTTAGGGGGAATAGTTGGAAGTTTAATTTTAGTTGTTTTATATGCTTTAATATTTAAAATAGATAATATGCTTTTTGTTATTTTAGCAGGGATATTTGGTGCTATAGCAGGACAGATAGGCGACTTAGTAGCATCAAAGATAAAACGAATTTGTGACATAAAGGATTTTGGATATATAATGCCAGGTCATGGAGGCGTGCTTGATAGATTTGACAGTATTCTTTTGACTACACCAGTAATTTATTTTTTATACAGTTTATTGATTTTAAATTAAAACTCTTGTAACAAAGTTATGTTATTGTATAATAGAATAGTAGCTTGAGAAATTCCTTTGTTTATTTATAGGAATTTACCGAAATCGGAAAGAGGCTTTATGAGCCTCTTTTAATTTTTTAAACTAATAGAGGTGCAAATATATGAAAAACATTATAATTATGGGATCAACAGGATCAATAGGAACACAGGCATTAGATGTTATAAGACAGCATGATAAAGAATACAATGTGGTTGGATTATCTGCTAGAAGCAGTGCTGAACTACTCATAGATCAGATTAAAGAATTTAAACCCAAGTATGTATGCATTCAAAATAGTGATTATGTTGAGCATATAAAGAGTGCTGTTGATTTTGATGTTAAAATATTTAGCGGAGAAGAAGGCTTAGTTAAATTGGCAAAAGTAGATGAGGGAGACTGTGTGTTGACTGCTGTTGTAGGAATAGCAGGTTTAGAACCAACAATTGAAGCTATTAGGAATGGGAAAAATATAGCCCTTGCAAACAAGGAGACTCTTGTAACCGCTGGAGAAATAGTAATGTCAGAAGCAAGAAAATATGGAGTTGAAATATTGCCAGTGGACAGTGAACATTCAGCGATATTTCAGTCGCTAAATGGAGAAAAAAGAGAACAAGTTTCTAAAATAATATTAACGGCATCAGGTGGACCATTTAGGACAAAAAATAAAGAAGAATTGAAAAAAGTAACACTAGAGCAAGCTTTAAAACATCCAAATTGGTCTATGGGGAAAAAGATTACTATAGATTCAGCAACTATGATGAATAAAGGATTAGAAGTTATTGAGGCTAAATGGCTATTTGATGTTGAATTTGATCAAATTGAAATACTAGTTCATCCACAAAGTATAATTCATTCTATGGTGGAATATGTTGATCGAAGCGTTATTGCTCAATTGGGAAATTCTGATATGAGAATTCCAATACAATATGCGCTTTCATATCCTGATAGAATTGAACTTGAAGCAGATTCGTTAGACTTGACAAAAATATCAAATTTGACGTTTGAAAAACCTGACTTTGAAAAATTCAGATGTTTAAGATTAGCAATCGAGGCACTAGAAAGTGGTGGGATAATACCTTGCGCACTGAATGCGGCAAATGAAGTAGCGGTTGAATTGTTTTTGAATGAAAAAATCGAATTTTTTGAGATATCAATTTTGATAGAAGAAACTATTAGCGACATTAAAAATATTATGTCACCAACGCTCGACGATATAATAAAAACAGACAAGCAAGTAAGGATCAAAACCCTGAAAAATGCAAAAAAATTAATTAAAACAACAGAAATGGAAGGAGAAATTTAAATGACAGCAATTGCGGCGATTTTAATATTTTTTATAACTGTATTAGTTCATGAATTTGGACATTTTATTGTTGCAAAAAAATCTGGAGTATTAGTTCATGAATTCGCAATAGGAATGGGGCCTAAAATTTATAGTAAAAAAGGTAAAGAAACATTGTATTCACTTAGGGCAATACCTATTGGTGGATTTTGTATGATGGAGGGTGAAGATACTGATTCTGCGAGTGAAAGATCTTTAACAAAACAGCATCCACTTAAAAGAATATTAGTTATGGCTGCTGGACCGCTTATGAATTTCATTTTAGCATTTGTATTACTTGCCATAGTTAATTTATCGATTGGAAGCATTACAACAACAATAGATATTGTATTGCCAGATTCTCCAGCTATGGAAGCGGGTTTAATTCAAGGCGATGAAATAGTTAGTATTGATGGAGAGTTAGTTGATTCATGGCAAAGATTTGCAGAAAAAATAAGTAGTATTGATTCTAAAAATATAAATGATATAAATCTAGGAATTAAAAGAGATGGTGAGTTAAAAGAAGTAATACTTTTACCAAAATATTTTGAATCGGAGAAAAGAGTAATGGTAGGGATACAGCCAACTCGAGAAAAAAATATATTTTTAGCAATAAAAGGATCTTTTGAATACCTTATAATGCTTATATCACTTATGTTCGATTTTATAATTAAATTATTTTCAGGCAAAATCAATGCAGATCAAGTAGGAGGACCTGTAGCTGTTGTATCTCAAATTGGAGAAGCTGCTAAATATGGAATTTTACCTCTTCTTAATTTTTCGGCTTTTATAAGTGTGAACTTAGGATTCTTTAATTTATTGCCAATACCGGCTCTTGATGGAAGCAGAATAATATTTGCTATAATAGAATGGATTAGAAAAAAACCAATTTCACCAGAAAAGGAAGGTATAGTTCACTTAGTGGGATTTGCTTTTCTGATGCTTTTGATGTTATTTGTAACGTATAAAGATTTAATAAAACTATTCGGATAAAAGACATAATAAGAGGTGTATGATATGAGAAGAGAAAGTACAAAAGTTTTGTGCCGTAATGTTGAAATTGGAGGATTTGCACCAATAACGGTTCAATCTATGACAAATACTAAGACATCTGATGCAAAAGCTACTATAGCTCAAATTCATAAATTAGAGAAAGTAGGATGCGATATAGTTAGAATTGCAATTCCAGATATGGAAGCTGCAGAAGCTATAAAAGAGATAAAAGAAAATACAAATATACCGTTAGTAGCAGATATACATTTTGATTATAGGCTGGCATTAGCTGCGATAGAAAATGGTATTGACAAAATCAGATTGAATCCAGGGAATATTGGCAGTGAAGAACGAGTTAAACAGGTTGTAGATGCTTGTAAATTTAAGAATATACCTATTAGGATTGGTGTTAATTCTGGCTCGGTGGGAAGAGAAATATTGAAAAAATATGAGGGCAAAGTTACGGTAGACGCACTTATAGAAAGTGCAATGGAACATGTGAATATTTTAGAAAAATATAATTTTGATCAAATAGTAGTGTCTATAAAGGCTTCTACAACAACGATGACTATAGAAGCTAATAGAAAAATAGCTAAGTTGATGCCGTATCCTCTTCATATTGGAGTTACAGAAGCTGGAACGACATACAGAGGAACTATCAAATCAGCAGTTGGAATAGGAACTCTTTTGAGTGAGGGAATTGGAGATACTATAAGAGTTTCTCTTACAGGCGATGTAGAAGAAGAAGTGAATGTTGGAAAAGAGATACTTAGATCTTTGGGATTATTGAAAGATAGAATAGAAATCGTATCTTGCCCTACTTGTGGGAGAACTAGAATTGATTTAGTTGATATAGCGGAAAAAGTAGAGGAAGCTATAGTGAAATTAGATAAATGTCCAAAAGATATAAAAATTGCTATAATGGGTTGTGCTGTTAATGGACCTGGAGAGGCTAGAGAAGCTGACATAGGTATAGCTGGAGGCGATGGATGCGCAGTTGTTTTTAAAAAAGGTGAAGTTATAAGAAAAGTAAAAGAAGCTGAAATTGTAGAAGCGTTGATGGAAGAACTTAAGAAAATGATTTAATAACTTTTAGTAATTGGAAAAAGATTGGAGGCAGTACTTTGAATTCGAGATTAAATTTGAAGGAGTTCATAGAAAAACAGAGTTTGAAGCTGGATAATATAAACTGCTATAGTAATATTGAGTTAGAAAGAGTTTTAGTTGATAGAATAAATCAAAAATTGATATTGAAATTAATTGGCCGAGATTTAGCAAAAAACGAATGGTTAGAAACTTTTAGAAAAAAACTTGTAGAAAAATATTCTGAGTTTAGTGATATAAACTATGATATGACTTATGAATGTAAAGTTGTTGATTTTGACGATGAGAGAAAAACTATTTTAGGAAGTTTGATAAGAAAATATGTATCAGATAGGTTTGTTTCTTGTAATGGATGGATAAATCAATGTGATATCAATATAGAAGCCAATTTACTTGAATTTAATATTCATCAAAGCTTACCTAAGGCAGTATTTGACAAGAGAAAAAGCGAAATAGATAAGGCTATTAGGATGCAATACGGTTCATTATTTGATTCGAATCTTGAAATTTTATTTTCAGAAAGTCAGAAGACATCGGATATTGATTATGAAAAAGAAAAAGAGGCTTTGGAGAAGAAATATGTAGAGCAGATAAAGATAGAGAAACCTGAAAAGAGAGAAGTAAAGGTTGATACAAATGGTGGGGAATCCCATGAAGTAAAAGCTGGATTATTCTACGGTAAAAAGATAGATGAAGCAATTGAAAAAATTGCAGAGCTAAATACAAATAGTGGAGAAGTTACTGTAAAGGGAGAAGTTTTTGGTTTAGAGATAAAGGAAATAAAAGGGAATAAAAAAATATACACATTTAATATAACAGATTATACCTATTCAATCGGAGCGAAACTTTTTGCAAACGAGAAACAACAACCAGCGTTAGATGCAAATCTTAAAAATGGAGAATTTTATAAGGTTAGAGGAGATGTTATTTATGATACATTTTCCAAAAGTGTTCTTATAGGTGCAAAAGCTATAGCTAAGTCTGTAGCACCAAAATCAAGGCAGGATTTGTCGGAACATAAAAGAGTTGAGTTACATTGTCATACTCAGATGAGTGATATGGATGGAATGACATCAATATCTGATATTGCTAAATTAGCAGCAGAATGGGGACACAAAGCACTTGCAATTACTGACCATGGTGTTGTGCAGGCATTTCCGGAAGGAATGGGTGCTGGAAAGAAAAATGGAATAAAAATGCTCTATGGAATGGAAGGATATTTAGTAAATGATGGCACACAGTTAATAGACTGTAAAGAAGAGTTGCCATTGTATACTGAATTTGTTGTATTTGACTTGGAGACTACAGGTTTTTCACCTATTACTAACAAAATCACCGAAATAGGAGCAGTTAAAATAGTAGAGGGGAAAATAGTTGATAGATATTCACAACTTGTAAATCCCGAGGAACCAATACCTCTTAAGATTCAAGAACTAACAGGGATTACAAATAACTTAGTAGAAAATGAACCTACAATAGAAAATTGTTTGAAAGATTTTCTGAATTTTGTTGGCGATGCAGTCTTAGTTGCACATAACGCTTCTTTTGATATGAGTTTTCTTAAAGAAAATGCTAGGAGAATTGGAGAAGATGTAAGAAATCCTAGTTTAGATACACTACAATTATCTAGAATACTGCTTAAAAATCTCAAGTCACATAAATTAAATAGAATTGCTAAGCATTTGAATATTAGCTTGGAAAATCATCACCGTGCAGTTGATGACTCGGCAGCAACGGGAGAAATTTTGTTGAAGTTTTTAGATATGCTAAAATCAATGAATTATCAAAAACTTCATGAAATTAACGAACTAGCGGAAGAACATCTAAATTACAAAAATCAGTCAACATATCATATCATAATATTGGCTAAAAATGCGATTGGAATCAAAAACCTATATCATTTAGTATCGGAATCGCATATAGATTATTATTATAGAAGACCAAGACTTCCAAGATCTATAATAGAAAAGTATAGAGAGGGGTTAATACTTGGTACAGCATGTGAAGCAGGAGAACTTTTTAAAGCAGTTCTAAGAGGAGCTTCAGATGAAGAGGTTAAAACATTAGTGGACTTTTATGATTTTTTAGAAATTCAACCTATTGGAAACAACCAATTTATGTTAGATCAAGGAACTGTGAAGACAGAGGAAGACCTTAGAAATTTTAATAGAAAAATTGTTGAATATGGAGAAATGTATGAAAAGCCTGTAGTAGCAACTGGCGATGTCCATTTTTTGAATCCAGAAGATGAAATTTATAGGAGAATATTAATGGCTGGAAAGGGATTTTCTGATGCTGACAAACAACCGCCACTCTATTTTAAAAGTACAGATGAGATGCTTAAAGAATTTAATTACTTAGGTTCAGATAAAGCTTTTGAAGTTGTCGTTACAAATACTAATAAAATAGCTGATGAGATAGAAGATTTAAAACCAATTCCAGATGAGACGTTCCCACCAGTTTTAGAAGGTTCAGATAAGGAACTTAGAGATATTTGTTATGCAAAAGCAAATGACATGTATGGAGAACCTCTTCCGGAGATTGTTAAAGATAGATTAGAGAGGGAACTTTCATCTATTATTGGCAATGGTTATTCAGTTTTATATATTATTTCACAGAAATTGGTTTGGAAATCTAATGATAGTGGATACTTAGTTGGTTCAAGGGGATCAGTAGGATCTTCGTTTGCTGCGACTATGTCGGGTATAACCGAAGTTAATCCTCTTCAGCCTCATTATTATTGCAAAAAATGTAAATATAGTGAGTTTCAAGAAGACGGAACTTATGGTTCGGGGGTAGATATGCCTGATAAGACATGTCCTAAATGTGGAGAAGAATTAACAAAAGATGGATTTGATATACCATTCGAGACGTTTCTTGGATTTGAAGGCGATAAAGAACCTGATATAGATCTTAACTTTGCAGGTCCTGCGCAAACAGAAGCCCATCAATATACAGAGGAATTATTTGGAGAAGGTTATGTATATAGAGCAGGAACAATAGGAACAATCGCAGAAAAGACAGCTTACGGATTTATAAAAAAATATTATGATGAGCGAGAAAAACCTCTAAATAGAGCTGAGGCAGATAGATTAGTACGAGGTTGTACGGGGATAAAGAGAACGACGGGGCAGCATCCTGGTGGAGTAATGGTTGTTCCAAACTATAAAGATATTCATGATTTTACTCCAATACAATATCCAGCTAATGATTCGAAATCAGGAACGATGACAACTCATTTTGATTATCATTCTATAAGTGGTAGAATACTTAAGCTTGATATACTAGGCCACGAGACGCCTTACATTATAAGAATGCTCGAACAATTTACCAATACAAATGCACAGGATATTCCACTAGATGATAAAGAGACTATGGGGATTTTCTTGTCTACAGATTCTTTAAAAGTAACACCAGAGCAGATAAATAGTCCTGTGGGCACATATGCTATACCAGAATTTGGAACTAAATTTGTTAGACAGATGCTAGTAGATACAAAACCAACTACATTTTCAGAGCTTATTCAGATTAGTGGATTGTCACATGGTACCGATGTATGGTTAAATAATGCTCAAGATTTGGTACGAGCAGGTATTACTACACTTAAGAGTGCAATATCAACTCGTGATGATATAATGGTTTATTTGATATACAAAGGTGTAGAGAAAAAACTGGCATTTACTATAATGGAAAAAGTTAGAAAAGGTAAGGGATTAATCCCAGAATATGAGGATGCTATGAGAGAACACGATGTACCAGAGTGGTATATTGATTCTTGTAAGAAGATAAAATATATGTTTCCAAAGGCTCATGCTGCGGCTTATGTAATGATGTCTTTTAGAATTGCTTATTATAAAGTGCATTATCCAGAAGCATTTTATGCAACTTATTTTACTATGAAGTGGGCGGATTTTGATGCAGATTTGATAATAAAAGGAGCAGATGCGATCTTAGAAAAGATAAAAGAATTAGAGCAATTAGGAAATTCTAAGACTGCAAAAGAGAAAAACTCATTGACTGTACTAGAAGTTGCACTTGAAATGTGGGCTCGAAACATTAAAATGAAGAAAGCGGATTTGTATGCATCGGATAGCGATGAATTTACATTAGATGAAGAGGGTATTATACCACCGCTTAAAGCACTACAGGGTGTGGGTGAAAATGCTGCTAAAAGTATAGTCCAAGCTAGGGGTAACGGCAAATTTATATCTAAAGAAGATATAGTAAATAGGGCTAAAGTATCTAAAACAGTTATAGAAGCAATGACACAGCACGGGTGTTTAGATGGCATGCAGGAAAAAAATCAATTGAGTTTATTAGAGTTTGATTTCTAATAATCTTTGTGATATACTGTAGTTGGACTTAATAGGTGATTGAATGAAAAGAGTGGGAGAACGCCCACTCTTTAATTTTTGTCACGAGGTAAAATGATTAAATCCATGACAAGGAGGTGAAGAAAGATGAGAAAAAAAGATCTTGAAAAAATGATATTGCAAACAAGTCAAGATATCGCTGATAATCAGGGAATAAAGGTTTGTGAAGTAGAATATGCTAAAGAGGGCGGTTACAATTATCTACGTATATACATAGATAAAGAAGATGGTGTTTCACTTGATGATTGTCAAGGATTAAGCCGAGAATTAAGCAAAAAGCTAGATGAAGTTGATCCTATTGAAGAAAATTATTTCTTGGAAGTCTCATCTTTGGGATTAGATCGACCATTAAAAACTATTGAAGATGTAGCAAATGCTATTGGCACAATGGTAGATGTAAGCTTCTACAAAAAAATAAATGGAGCTAAGAAATATACAGGTGAAATTTTAGATGTTGAAGAAAAGCTTATAAAACTGAAAATTACTGAAGAGGATACATTAGAATTCGATTTTGATGAAGCTTCTAAGATAAAATTATCAGTAGAGCTATAGGGAGGTAAGTGTAATGAACGCGGAATTCATTCAAGCGTTAGAAGAATTAGAAAAAAATAGAGGTATTGAAAAGACTATTTTGTTAGATGCTCTTGAAGCGGCATTGACTTCGGCTTATAAAAGAAATTTTGGTACTTCGCAAAATGTTGAGGTAGAAATAGATAGTGAAACAGGAGAAATTCATGTATATTCATTAAAGGAAGTAGTAGAGGATGTGTATGATTCACTTCTTGAAATTTCACTTGAAGAAGCACAAGATATAGACCCACTTTATAACTATGGTGATTTTTTGAGAATGGAAGTTACTCCAAAGAACTTTGGTAGAATAGCGGCACAAACGGCTAAACAAGTTGTTGTTCAAAGAATTAGAGAAGCAGAAAGAGATTTGATATTTGAAGAATACAATAGTCGTGAGTCTGATATAATTACAGGAATAGTTCAAAGAGTTAATAAAAACAATGTTTTAATTGACTTAGGAAAAACAGAAGGTATTATACTTCCTAGTGAGCAGATTCCAGGAGAATACTT
>JAOAQY010000202.1 GCA_025210965.1 Tissierellales bacterium | reverse complement strand
ATCTTCACATGGCAGAAAAATCACTTACAGGAAAGACTCTCTCAGGTGAATATATAGATGAGAATATTGAAATAGTTGAAGTGATGAAATTGCAAGATGAAAAAGATGAGATAATATTAAAAATAAAGAGAGAAAATGGAAAAATAGCCGAGATTGTATCAGAGTCTGATTCGTGGCTTGGATATGAAATAGGACAAAAATTGTTTGTTAGAATGCGATTGAAGGATGAAAACCCAGTAGCTATTTGTTGGGTTATGGGAAATGATTAGAAAATGTTTCGATATTGTTATTTACTTAACAATCAAACTGCTTTACAATGGAATCGTATAAAGGGCATATGCTTTTATTTGCTGATTGATTAAAGATGCGAGTAGTGTGATAGTTTGCGCTACCAAGAGGCGAAAGGAGAGTTTAATATGAAAAAAGTTTACCAAGTAGTCGAAAATTACTTTGATTGTTTGAAAAAGGGACGTAATAATCTTATTGACTGCGCTCAGTTAGAGAGTAGAGTAGAGGCAGGGGAAAAGCAATTTGTGCTAGATATTCGCAAAAAAGAAGATTACGATAAAGGTCATATAAAGGGTGCGTTTCATGCAGAATGGTCAGAAGTTTGGGATTTCATTGAAGACGATGTGTTTGATAAGGATGAAAAAATAGTCGTAGTGTGCTACACGGGGCAAACTGCAGGTCAGACTGTTTCGTTATTAAATATATTGGGATATGATGCGTGTTCTTTAAAGGGCGGAATGATGAATGGATGGAGCAAGATAGATATGCCGATAGAAGCAAGCTGCAGTGATTGAGGTTAATGGAGAGATTTTGGATAAAATCTGAATTATTATATTTTCACATATTGAACACGGTATTTTAGTGGGTTATTTTTAAAATATATAACAAAAAAGATAGGTTATATGCTTGATAAGAGTATACAACCTATCTTTTTTTTGCTCATTTAGTGGTGTTTTACTCGTGGAGTTTCATTAAAGGAATGAGTTTAAAATGATTGGTATAAAGGAGGCTTATGTATATTAATTATCACTTTTGTTACTAATTTGTAAACGATATATTAGTTATCGGTGATAAAATAGCATTGTAATTTAATGTATTCGCGATTGGTGAGCGGAGGGGATACTTAACAGTGAATATGCAATGTTTTTAAAGTTGCATAATTTGAAATTTAAAATAGGAGGATTTTTTATGAGAGTTGAAACTAGGAGGAATAGCCAAAATGTTAAGAAATACACGATTTTGATACTATTGATTTTGATTGTAGTATCATGTTCATATCTGATATTTAGTATGACAAATAGTGAAGGTGATTTTGGAGATAGCTACTATAAAGACATTACTTCTAAGTATTAATGTAGTTGATTTGTAATTCACTGTATGAAAAAAGTGTAGATTATAGCTTAATCTATTATGCTTAGAATGATAGGAGGAGACAGATTGAAGCGGTTTTTAATGGGGATTTTAATTGTTGGAATTTGCGTAGGGTTTGGTCTTTGGTTTGGAATGAGAATAGGAAATGAACTTAGTGGAAATTCAAAGAAAGAAGCTGTGAAAGTAGAAAGTTTTAGTGATGAGATGAATGATTCAGATTCAAAAGAATATGAAGAAAATACTCTAAAAGAAGGTATTTCTAAAAATGATAATGGTAAAAATACGGAGATAGATGAAGAAAATACAGACGAATATGAGGATAAATTTGCAGCCGAGAAAGAAGCAGAACAGAGAGCTGTTCTAGATAGATATAGGTATGATTCTGAGGAAATGTTTGAAATGAAGGATGTAGAATCTATAGATATGGCTGTCTTTGTAGAGTATTTTGAAAGGAAAAGTGGGCCTAAATATTTTGCTGAGGCGAAAGTGAGATTTCCTGACGGTGATAGCAAGGAACTTCCTGTTGAGATGACATTTGATAGTTTGTATGAATTGATGCCAGATGGAATGGGAAGCGCAGAAAGAGAGTCTTTTCCAAAAGAACGTTTGATGTGTGCTAGGGTTAAATATGAAAATCAGGTGCCAATAGCTATAGAAAAAATATTAGAAGAAGATTTGTATGAGCATAATTATTATCAATATATAGGTGAGGAAGGTGATAGCCTTAAATTTATCTATTCGAGTAAGCTCAATCCATTTGATATAAGAGAAAAAGATTTACAATACAATGAAGACTATTGCTTTACAGTTAAATTCAATCCGCAAATGAGTTGGAAAGATGATATAAAAATTGGCGATATGGTAGAAATCGCCTATGCTAATAATACTTTGTTTGGAATGAAAAGGATTGGATTTGAAAAAGAAATACAGGACAAGCCCCTTATATCATATTCAGTGGATTCTGATATTGAAATTGACTGTAAGCACATGGAAGCTGGTATGGTTACTCAGTTAAATAGCGATAAAACTGTAGTTGTTGGAAACACTAAGGGTTCGGAGTTCTATTTCAAGATAAAAGACACTACTAAGATTTTTGGACAAAAGCAAGGTGATTTGCTAGATTCAAAGAGCCAATTATTTGACAAGGGAAGACTAGTTGAAGTAAATGAAGATATTTTGAAATCAGGAGATATGATTTACTTCGATAAAGATAGTGAGGATTATTTAGAAACTATTGTGGTTATTGATTGCAAAATGAAAGATACTGACTTTAGAAAATTAAATTATAACGAAACGAGTGATAGTGGATACTGGATTAAATATGAAAATAAATGGAAGTATTTTGATAAAAACGATATGGACGATTATATGTTTGGAATAAGAGAATATCACAAGAATATAGAGCTAATAGAACTGGAAGATATTCAAAGTGGAGAATATTTGAAAAAAGCTTGCCATGTAATGCCTAGACTCACAAATATGGATATGGATAGAGCTAAAATAATAGATATAAGAGAAATGGAAGATGGTTTATTTATAGAATATGATGGATTTAGAACGGGAGTTCATACTTGTGATGTTTTTGATTCAGAGCTTGTGAAGCATGTGAAGGAGAATGTTGAAGTTGGCGATGAGGCTTTTATATATTGTGACTCAAACCATGAGGCTTTTGTATTTGAACCTATAAAAACTAGCAATATGACATCGACTAAGGTGCTTAAAGTAGCAGAAGTGCTGGATTACAACGAAGAAATGATGATGGTAACGCTTATAGATGAGAATATGCGAAAGACTTCTCCTCTTATACTTGATTTGAGAAATGTAGTAATAGGTTCTGTTGATCAAAATGAAAAAAATTTTACTAAGTCTTTTGATGATAGTGAGGCAATACTTGAAATTAGGCTTTTGGGAAAATCAACTATAGTGGAAGCAAATTGTCTTTTAGGCAATACGTTGTCAGATTTTGAGAGCTTTTATGTATTGGAAAAGACAGATAATAAGATAAAAATTAAGCGTGATGAACATTATAGAGCGAAATCAGTTCCTCTATCTAAATTTGATGAAAATAATCAAGCATGGCTTGAAATTTCAGATGATGTTAAGTCATTTTCTGATGTTACAGAAGGTGGGGGTGTTTATTTACATTTAGATGAGGATGGGAAAGTAGATATTATGTTTTGATAGGAGGAGATTTTGTGAGATTTGAAAATAATAAAGAGTGATAAATATTAGTACGGTAAATATGAATGGCTTGATTATCTAGGCAACTAGAATACAAATGACAGGAGGAATTTGAGGTATGATAAAAAAAATGATGAAAGCATTTTGCTGTTTGATGCTTTTGACTTTATTTTGTGTAGGCGCTAGTGATTTAGCTACAGCAACTGCTAAAAATGTAGGTTCAGAGGCTTTGACCGTGGGAGATGTATCGAATAAGGAATTTGAGTATTTTGGAGAAATTACAGGAGTAGAAGAGACTGATACGGGTGTTTTTGTAGCTGAAATAGAGGTGTATAAATCTACTATAACAGAGAAAGAATATTTTGTGATAGATGATAGTAAACTATATGATTATCTAAAGAACGCAAAAAAAACTGGAGAGCTAAAAGACAATATCTATAAGTTTTATTTAAACAAAAAAAAGATGTATTCTGCTAGTAAAGAAGGTGCATCCTATAGAAATTCAAATATATTGGTAGGAATAGAAAAATTAAATTCAAAGCGAAGTGAAAATATAAGCTATCCTATGTACAAAATGGAAGATAATTGGATATTTGCTCAAAATATAGGCGAGGACAAGCCTATAGAGTATTTTGGGGTAGAGATAAATTATGATTCTATAAATTGGAATCATCGATATTCTTTAGATGATTTATTTGATGAATGGAGATATAGACCCGTTGAAGTGATAGTAAATGAAGATGGGAAAATTGTATTTTTAGATCACATTGGTGATAAAAAGAGTATATACACTATAGAACGAGGAAAACCGAATAGTTTAGTGAAAAAAGTGGAAGGGGTTAAACCGATAGAGATAGAGAGAAAGTGGTTTACTTTAGCTGATAGTGATCACGAAGCATCAGAAATATTGATACTAGATGAGCAGAGTGTAAAAGATAAGACCAATATATCAGATTCAGCTTATAGTAAAGAAAAGATGAATGTAAAACTTGATTTTTTAAGAGAAGAAGTGAAAAAAGGTAAGGCATATATAGGAGATTTTGTATCTAATGATGATGGAGTGTATTTGCTATATGCTAGAGAGTATTCTGATTTAGAAGAAATGACAGAGGAGGATGTAGAGACTATAGAGAAATTAAGTAATTTAGAAGACTGCATAATAATAGAAGAGATAGATGCAGAAACAAAAGAGGTAAAGGCGCAAATAGTAGAAGATGGATTCCAGTACTCATGGTCAGGAAGTATTGATTTAGAAAATGAGATGTATACGCTTGATTATGACAATATAAAAACTTCAAGAATAGATGAAAGTGCTAAATACGTTTCAAAAGAGAATGTGAAATTAGAGCCTGGCCAGATAATATATTTTGATGAAAAAAATTATTCTGAAAAAAGCATAGACATAAATGGTGGAGTGCTCATCAAAAATGCAAATAGAAAAATCACTGATGGATTTGAAGATTTAGATTATGATTCAAATTTTATTGTAAGAAAAAATGATAGCTTTACTCATTATCATAGATATGAATTTGAATATATTTATGATTTGAGCGAGGGATTTGATTGCCAATTTGTAGTAGATCCTAAAGATACATCGCGCGCTCTTGCTGCTATTATAGAAAATGCACATTCTGACAGAATTGGTAATGATAGAGTTTTTGGTGTAGTGGGAGATTTCGAAGAAGAAGCTGGTAAATATAATATAAAGCTAAACATAGATGGCGAGCCTTTAGCTAGTAGGAAATTTGTAGCAGATAAAGAGGCTATAGAAGACGACATAGAGATAGGAGATAAAATACTAGCATATTACAAGGATGATAAATTGCTAGCATACGATGAGTACGAAGAGTTAAAGAGAAGTGATGGAAAATATATACTCAAAGAATTCGATGAAGTAGATGAGAAGAGCATACATGTGATTGATGAGAATGGAGATGAAGAAAGACTAGTTACTAAGACAAAGGCGGAATGGGACAAGCTAAAAAAGGAATATGAGCATATGGATATAATGATAGCTGCACAAGTTTTAGGGAATTCTAGTGAAGCTGATGATAAGTTAATTAAAAGCTATGAAATAGTTGATAGACTAGCAAAGAATGAAAAAAGACTCAGTACAGCCTTTGTTTCGCATTTATATAATAACGATGGAAATCTAGAGATTGATATTTACGATTATGAAAAGGATAGTTCACAATATTTCTACATGACTACAAGTGAATTAGATGTTTATGAATTGAACGCAGATGATGAGAAGAATTTTGTAATGGAATATTCAGATAATGAATTAGAATCTTTTGCCAAGAATTATAGTGTTAAAAAGCTAAACTATGAAGAGGAGGAATATGAGGAGTTAGATAATAAACTTGTCATCGCAGAATTTAATGGATTTAATAAATTAAATGCATTAGTTCTAGTAGATTTAAGTGATATTGCAGTTTTAGGCAAGATCGTAGATAGTCAATTTGTCACAAATGATGGCGAGAAATACGATATAAAAGAGTATTTGTTATTAGGCGATGAAAATTATAAAATAAAGTATTTTGAGAAAATATATAATGGTGATGTAGTGGCTGCACTCATCAAAAAATCGGATAGTGAAGACTACCTTGTGTATTTGACTAAGGCTGATTTTACTCTTGGAGATGAGAAAGAAGCTGTCATGCTTGTATTAAAAGGAAGACATGGATCAATTGATATAAATAGATATGATGAAAGAAGCGAAGAGGGAGTTCTAGCAGACGGTATGAGCTTTGAGTCGGAAGGAATAAAAAGTGGAGACATAGTGATTGCTAAGTACAATGAAACAAATGATGAATATATCAAGGTAATCAAGTCTATGGATTTATTCTATAGACCTCTAGCAGATGAAAATCAGATTATATATAAAGTAAAAGAAATAGATGGGCGAGATTTAAAACTAGAAACTGGCGATTATAGAATTGATGACCAAAATGATATAGTAATTGACAATGGTGTGGTTAAAAACTTTACTATGCTAAAATCGGCTACAGTTTTTAGAGATACGTCAGATTCGAATTTGAGAGTTGGAGAATATATAAATGTCAAATTAGATGATAATGGGGATGTTGAGCTAGCGTATGAATTAGAAGGGCTTGAGATAAGAAAAATATT
>JAOAQY010000201.1 GCA_025210965.1 Tissierellales bacterium | reverse complement strand
CTAGGATTGAAAGCGGATTTTTTTATGGGCCTTTTGGATAAATTCAATATGTACATGTCGCTGTATAGAAATAAAAATGAATTTATGTATTTCAATTTTTACAACAAAACCATATGTATTTTGTGTTCAAAAGAGTCAGATATTGATGCAAAAATAAATGAATTATGTTTTAGGCCATTTATAATCAATAAATCAAATAATCAAAATATATTTCTATTAAAGAGTTTTGATAATGGTTTAGGTGGACAGGAGTTGCTTAGTGAGATTATAGAGATATTTGATGAATTGTTTGGCAAAGGAGAATAAGGGATGTCTGTAAAAAATTGCGTTAAAGTGACAGCAGTATCTAAAAAAATCAAGAGAAGGAAAGTAATTAATGATTTTAGCATGGAAGTAAAAGAAGGAGAAATTGTCGGTTTATTGGGGCCAAATGAGGCAGGGAAGACAACTTTAATGAGAATAATGTTAGGTCTGATTAAGGCTGACGAAGGAAGTGTGCTATTGGATGGGAATGATAGATTGTTTGATATTATCACGCCACTCACTGTTGGTTCTATGATAGAAAAACCACCATTGTATCCCAATTTGTCTGGGAAAAAAAATATTGAGATATTTTCAAAATATCATGAAGTTGTGGATACAGACTATATACATAATCTAGTTGAATTTTTTAATATGGAAGATGTGATTGGCAAAAAAGTGAGATCCTATTCGCTTGGTATGAAGCAGCGATTGGGATTAATTATTGCGTTGATTGGCAAACCAAAATTGTTAATATTAGATGAACCAACTAATGGATTAGATCCAGAAGGGATTTTTTTGATTAGAGAATGTCTTTTGAAAATGAACAAAGAGTACGGAACAACAATAATTATTTCTAGTCATTCATTATTTGAGATGGATAAATTATGTGATAGAGCAATTATAATAAATAAAGGGAGATTTTTAAAAGAAGTGCACATAAAACAAAATGAGAATATAGATTTAGAGAATGAGTACATGAATACTATAAAGAGGACTGAAGCATATGAATAGTTTAATCAAAATGGTAAAAAACGAATATATTAAACTTGTGTTTTCGAAAGGAATGTTGATATTTACATTGTTTTTAATTATTTATAATTATGAAATAAATGGAATAGTGTCTAGTAATAATGCGAATCTTATGCAAATTATTTATAATTCGTTTGACAACATAGGATTTTTATCTGTAATGATTATATTTAAATCGGTAGAATCGATAGCGATTGACTTTTCGACTGGGGCTATAAATCAGATTTTAACTAAGTCGATTTCTAGGTTAAAATACTTTATTAGTAAGTTAGTATTTATCGTATCATTAATAATAGTATCAATAACCATTAATACTATTATTGTGATAATAATTAATATTATTGAAACATCTAATCTGAAATTAGGAATAGGTGAATTCTTAATTAAAGGAGATATGACATATAGTGTTGATATTATGTATGCAGTTATCGTAAATTTGTTTAGCACTATATTCGACAATATTTTCCTAGCTTCATTAGCTTTAACAATTGTAATTTTCACATTAGAAAAAACATTATCGATAGTAATTACACTATGTTTGTGGATATTTGGTGCTATAGCTAGCGTTTTGTATAAATCATCATTTATGACAAATGTTTTTTTTAGCTATCATTTCAATTTTGTTAAACTTTTAGAATCTAATAAAGATTATTCAAATTCTGCAGCAATAAATTCTTTTTTTGTTTTACTTATATATATAATTATTTTTTATTTAGCAAGTGGTATTAGAATTATTAAGAAAGATATTTTTACTAGTTAGTAGAGCCAATCATATGTGTGGTTTAGATTTTTAGAGAAAGTAATCAGCAATTTAAAAGCCAAAATTGAAATATTGATTTTCGATAAAATACTTCCAGAGTAGATAGTTTGGCAAAAACTAACTATTAGGAGGTATTTTTTTAGAAATTTTTGATATAAACGAATTAACTTATGTGTTATAATTAATGCATTATAAATCCAAAGTAAATCTCGGAGGTATTTCTGATGATAAAAATATTAAATGTTAAAAATACAATAGTTATAATGATTTTGATATTGACTATTTCATCAATAGCTACATTTATCATTCTAAATCAAAAAAACTCAGAATTAGAAAATCTAACTACAGAAATAGAATCAAAAAAGAGTCAAATAACTGATGAACAAGATAGGCTTACGGAACTTATTTTTGAGAATTTAGATGGACAAATTGAAGACAAAATAGATTCTGTCTTGAACTTAGGTAAATTCATAATCTATACAAATGTAGAAAACAATATCAATATAAAAAAAGCTACTATAGATGCTGGTAAAAAAATATTTAATCGCGGATTATATGTAAATGAGCTAAATAGAACGTATTATGGAAATGAAAATGGAATTTGGATAATTGCTGAAAATAATCCGAAGAAAGAAATTTGGATTATAGATGTTGACAATGATAAGGGTGATATATATCAATACGACGAATCATCTGCTGATTTTTCTTATTCAATGGATATTGGTCCAATTGATTATAGAGAGCACGAATGGTACAAAGATATAACAAAAGATAATCAGGAATTATGGATAGATCCATTTGTTAATTACCAAAAAGAAGCATTCAATACTATGACAACTGCTTTTGCCAAGGGAGTATTTGATGAAAATGGTCAAAAAATAGGTGTGTGGGCAAATGAAATAGCATTAAGCAGCATAGATGAATACTTAGAAAAAATTAAGCCGACAAAAAATACTAAAATAAACTTATTATTTGTACCTCAAAGTGAAATTACAGTAAATGAAAATGAAAGTAAAAATAATATAATTAGATATACTGATTATAACTATGAAGATTTTCATTGGACGATACAGTGGATGATACCGAAAGATGAATTTGAAAAGCTAGTTGAATTTTAAATGAAAAAGAAAGCACAAATTAAATTATTTAATTTGTGCTTTAAATTATTTTTAAAAGAAACTTTTGACAGTGATTAATTCTTGCGACAAGCTATAACTAGCTCCTCCTGAATAGCCGCCACCAGCTCCCGGGCCTATTTTTAATTGAACATTTACATTTTCTCCGTTACCTGATACAGTAACGTCTCCAACTGGAGTGTTTGCTGAGCCAGAAGAAGCCCAACCTGATAAAACATTCTCATTACCATCAGTAAATCCAATGGTAAAACCAGCATCAATATCAGTTCCTACAACTTCAGAAGCTCCTACACTTTCGACAGTTGAAAGTGTCCATGTCTTTTCATCACTGTTGTAGCTAATTGCAAGATTACATGAAAATCCGCCTCCAAAAATGCATCCCAAATCTAAATCAAAACCTAGATGAATAGTAAAGCCATGTTTTCCTTCTTCGGCTATTTCGCCATTCATTTTGACATATTTTGGTTTTACAAAATAAGAATAAATTTTAGGATCAAAATATTTGGTATTTCTATCTACAATTCTAGGGTTATCTGGATCTTTTTTTATTACTCCAATGTTTCCTGGCATTGAATCATATCCAGCTGGAAAATTTTCGATTTTACCATTCCATGGGTTGAAATAAACTTCTGTATCGGGATCAAATAGAGTAGCTTCTCCGGGTAATCTCTGTACTCTGTCTTTCAATCCTTCTGTTGTTGCTTCTGTTGGTTGTGAGTGTTTTTTAGTCATAAAATGAATCATTCCTTTCAAATTTTAATTGTAAAATATCTTACAATATATATAAGCGTAATTTAATCTCAATTTGTAAACCTAAACTTTTAGAAAAAATTTTTATATGTTATAATTAAACAAATAAATTTAAAAGGACTCAAATTTAAAGGGGGAGTTATATGACTAGAAAAGCAAAATATTTGCTGGTTTTAACAGTAACAATTTTGATAAGTGTTTTTATCAGTTTTATTGTGATTAAGCCCCGAATTGATAAGACAAATCAATTAAAAATAGAATTGGGAATTGCAGAGGAGGAGCTAGAATCTGTAAAAGAGAAACTAGTGGAACTAGATTTAGAAAATTGGGATAGACAGATAAAGCGGAAATTAGATTCACATTTAGAATTTGGAAAAACTGTTATTGAAATCAATAAGGATAATACTTTAGATGTTAGAAGTATAGAATTTGCACATAATTTGCTTGAACGAAGCTTATATTCAAAAAATTTAGAATGGATTTTTTTTGCTAGGGATGATGAATTTTATTCAGCAGCCAAAGTAAATCCTAATAAAACGATTTTAGTATCGAATAAATTTAACAAAACTATTCAAAATTATGAATATAGCGATGAGAAACAAGCATTTGAATACGCATATGATATGAGCGATTATATTCCTACTGAAAGAAATTTGTATAAAAACATTACTAATGACAATCGTGAAAATTGGATTAATCCGTATAAAAATATTAAAGGTTATGACATAATGACTTTTACAAAAGGATTTTTTGATAAAGAGGGTAAAAAACTAGGAGTTTGGGGAGTAGAATTAAATTCAGATGATATACAGCAGTATCTAAATAGTATAAAACCAACTTCAAATACCAAAGTCGAATTAATTTTTAACCCAAAACAAAATATAATTTTATCAGAATCAGATGAAGAAAATTATATTATTAGACAAAGAGAATATAATTATGACAATTATAACTGGACGATACAGTGGATGATACCGAAAGATGAATACAAAAATTATGGATTATAAAATTTTTTGAAAAAAATTTAAAATTGAGGTTTACAAATTGGATAGAATTTACGTGTTTATCAAATTATTTCGAGAAAACTCCCTCCTCTATTTAGGAGGGAGATGAATCGAAATGGTTTTAGTCTTTAATAATCTTTTACCAAATATTCACATGTACACCTAACTTTAAATGCGATACAATTAAATCGTAAGGGG
>JAOAQY010000200.1 GCA_025210965.1 Tissierellales bacterium | reverse complement strand
AGTTCAGGTGAACTTGTAAGCATTAATCACAAATGTTTCACACATGTCTGTTTGGGTATTTACTTGGTAATTAATGTATTTACAGGGGTGATTTTGTGTTTAAATACTTCTTCCAAAAGAAACATGAATCGTGCAATCATTGCAGATCAAAATCTAGTATGCCTTATTTCCAGAATTCTTATAAGTTTGATTCTGATTTAAAAGCATACATAATAGCTGTTTCATTGGGTTCTTATGATGATGTCTACGATGATTGGGATCCTTCTCCCTTTAAAAAGAGAGATATAGAAGATGAGTTTAGTGATTTCATAACTGACTCTGCACTAGATATTCCTCTCCGGTACAATATTGCTATCAAACTTCATTTGCCAGAATCTATTCGAAATGATAAAAAAGAAGTTCTTTTGAAAAAAGCTTATACGAATCACTTTAGATTTCTTTTGGGACGTCTTTATAGACATAAAAAAAAGCTGAGAGAAAAGCTCATGGCTTATTCATCTCTAGCTCTTTTGTTTTTGTTACTGGCTTATTCACGGCCTATATGGACAGAACACCTTGCTCTTGAAATAATTAGAGAAGGTGTATTTGTCGGTGGTTGGGTTTTCCTTTGGGAAGTTTTCACACTTTTGTTTATAACATTCTGCGAAGAAAAAATTCATGAGAACCATTTGAATAGGTTGCTACATGCCCGAATTGAATTTCTCTACAAGTAGTACTGATTGTATTTGTTTAGAAATACTCATTTAAAAAAACTACTTGTTTTAACTACTTGTTTTAACTACTTGTTTATAACTACTTGTTTATAACTACTTGTTTAGAATTATTTACTTTGTTCAACTGCGCTCTTCACAAAGTCTCTGAACAATGGATGTGATTTTGTTGGTCTTGATTTAAACTCTGGATGGAATTGAGCTGCTACAAACCAAGGATGGTCTTTTAGCTCTACCATTTCAACTAGTCTCTCATCAGGACTGATTCCACTGATTACTAATCCTTTTGCTTCCATTTGCTCTCTATAATAGCTGTTGAATTCATATCTATGTCTGTGACGTTCGTAGATTAAATCTTCGCCATATGCTGCATATGCTTTAGTATCCATAGATACCTTACATGGATAAAGACCTAGTCTCATAGTTCCACCCATGTCTTCGATATCTACTTGATCTGACATGATGTCTATTACTGGATATTTTGTATCTGGATCAAGTTCTGAAGAATGTGCTCCTTCAAGTCCTAATACGTTTCTAGCAAATTCAACTACTACCATTTGCATTCCAAGACATATTCCAAGGAATGGGATATTGTTCTCTCTTGCATATTTTACAGCACATATTTTACCTTCGATTCCTCTATCTCCAAATCCTCCTGGAACTAGAATTCCGTCAAGTCCTTTTAATTGTTCTTCACAAGAATCATCGCAAACTTCTTCTGAGTGAATCCACTCTATATCAACTTCTGCATCATTTGCAATACCTGCATGCTTAAGTGATTCTGCTACTGAAAGGTAAGCATCTCTAAGTTCTACGTATTTTCCAACAAGTCCTATTCTAACTTTGTTTTTAACGTTTTTGCTACGCTCTACCATATCTGTCCACTCTGCAAGATCTGGCTCTTTACACTCAAGACCAAGTCCATCTATTACTAGTTGTGGAAGACCTTCTTCTTCAAGCATAAGTGGTACATCGTAAAGTGTCTCTGCATCTGTATTTTGAATTACATTTCTAGGATCTAAGTTACAGAATAAACCAATCTTCTCTTTAAGTTCTTGAGATAATTCTTTTTCTGTACGACATACGATTGTATCTGGTTGAATACCTAAACTTCTAAGTTCTTTTGCTGAATGCTGCGTTGGTTTTGTTTTTAATTCACCAGCTTTTGAAAGGTAAGGTACTAATGTCACGTGGATGTAGTGAACATTTTCTTTTCCTAAGTCATATTTTAATTGTCTTATTGCCTCTAAGAATGGTAAACTCTCGATATCTCCAACTGTTCCACCAATTTCAGTTATAACAACGTCAACTGCTTTTTCTTTAGCTGCTCTTTGCATACGCTCTTTGATTTCATTTGTGATATGTGGAATAACCTGTACTGTTCCACCCAAATAATCCCCACGGCGCTCTTTGTTAAGTACTGACCAATATACTCTTCCTGATGTAACGTTTGAGTTTTGTGATAAGTTCACGTCTGTGAATCTCTCGTAGTGTCCAAGGTCTAAGTCTGTCTCAGCTCCATCATCTGTTACAAATACCTCACCATGTTGGTATGGGCTCATTGTTCCTGGGTCAATGTTGATGTATGGGTCAAATTTTTGGATAGTAACGCTAAGTCCTCTAGCCTTTAATAATTGTCCTAATGATGCTGCTGTGATTCCTTTTCCAAGTGATGATACAACACCGCCTGTTACAAAAATATACTTTGTTGTTTTTTCCATTCTTCATTCTCCTCCTCAAAAATTACCGTATATGTTATCTTGTTTCTATGTCTGGTTTCTCATTTTTCTACATTTTGTTTCAGCTTGTTTCTGCTAATAAAAAAGAAAAAATGGGGCAGAAATCCTGTCCCATTTTTAAAATGTTACTCGTAGTGTTCTATATTTAGTTGTGTGTTTGATATACATAGGTTTCATACCCTACACAACCTTTCTCTACTCGTCTATTCGTTTAATTTTCTATTTTCCGCGCTCTTAAGTTATAGCACATACTATATAATTATAAGGTTTTTTTGAAATTTGTCAAGAAGTTTTTTCAGTATAAAATTTTACGCACAAAAAAACTTGCAAAATCATTTGCAAGTTTTAATTTCGAGATCCAGCGACGTCCTACTCTCCCAGGCCGTCTCCAGCCAAGTACCATCAGCGCTAGAGGGCTTAACTTCTGTGTTCGGTATGGATACAGGTGTTGCCCCTCCGCCATTGTCACTAGATTCTCTTTTTGAAAGTCTTGAACT
>JAOAQY010000199.1 GCA_025210965.1 Tissierellales bacterium | reverse complement strand
TTGTTGCCGATTTTGTACTTCAACCTAAAGTACTTGAACAAAATGTACTTGAACAAAACGGACCCCCTAATAATAAAAGAGATTTAATAAATAATGAGCCTAATAATAAATCAGTCTATCAGTCTGTCAATAATAAGACTGTAGATGAAAATATAGATGCATCAGAACACCCTATTTTAAGTCAAATACAAAATTTAGATTTAGAAGAATTAAAAAATCCAAAATCAAAAACCACGACAGAAAGAACGATGGAAGATCATAGTATGGGAATTAAAGAAACGGTTGAACAAAACCTCTGTGACTATGAGTTTCTAATCAAAAAATGCCAGATAGAGTTTTTAGGTGAATACAAACGTGCAGTAGAACAAGCCCTTAGAAATTTCTTTTTCTGTCAAGATGCTGCTATAAAACTAAATAATCAAGTACTACCTCTAAAAATCATTAAGCAAGACCTAATGGATCTAGACTTTGAAAAGCTAAACTGCGCTATTACAAAGTTTAGATTAAGTGCGGAAAAAAGAGATATTCAAAACAAAGTTAAATATTTGCAGTCTTGCATATACGATGTGATATTCGATTATGACATTACTAACAAGACAGACGATGATTTGATTAAATTGCATGGGCCTGCTTATTATATGCCTGAAGGAGTTTATTAGACTAGAGAAAATGACGGGAGGACTCTGCCATGAATGACAGAATGAATGAAATGCGGTTTGATACCCATGATGTACTGGATCGTAAAAATCAAGCAATTAAAATCAGTCGTATACTAAAAAATAGTCAGAACTATAGTCGCTCTGGAGAAGGTTTAGTTGTTGCGCTCAACTCTTCTTGGGGTACAGGTAAGAGCATGTTTTTAAAAATGTGGGAAAGTGAGATTAAAAATGCTAATTCAGAAACTGAATTCCCGCTAACTAAAGAAAAAACAAATGTCTTGTATTATAACGCTTGGGAAAATGATGATTATGATAATGCATTTATTCCACTAGTAGCTCATTTTAACAAGATATTTAAAAAGACAATAGTACGTAAAAATTTAAAAGAAGAAAGTATAAATGAATTTTCTCTCATGATTAGAAGATGGCGAAAAGCAGCATCAATGTTGACTTTTATGGCAGGTAAAAATATTGTGAAGAAGAAATTGGGCTTAGATAAAATAGAGATTGATGTTAAAGAGCTCTTAAATTTTAAGCAAAACGATTTTGATGAATATCTGGAAATTGAGGATAAACTTGACGGATTAAATTTTGAAGACATAGAGAAACAATTGGCAACTTTAGGAGTCACCGCAAGGAATAAATATTTTAAAATAAAAAAAGCTGTAGAACCAAAGGTTTTTGAAGATTTCGAAGGGTTTAGGCAAACTAAAGAAGAGTTTAAGAAGGCACTAGGACTCATAAGTGAAGAAAAAAAATTGGTAGTATTTGTAGATGAACTTGATCGTTGTAGACCTATTTATGCTATAGAGACGTTAGAAGCGATAAAACATTTCTTTAGTGTACCTAATGTAATTTTTGTTTTATCAGTAGATATAGAGCAATTAAGTCATTCTATAGCTACTGTATATGGTCAAAATATGGATGCAGAAGGATATCTATTGAGATTTGTAGATTTGCAATTTAAATTACCAGATCCAAAAGTTCATAATTTCTGTAAGTTATTAAATAGAAATGGGGTTTGGGATGAGAATAGATTAGCGATAATAGAAATATTATTTGAAACGCTAGAATTATCACTAAGAGAAATGGAGAAAATATTCAAGAATATAGAGTTATTGTTTGATAGTATCGATCCAAGCTTTAAATCAAGAGAGCAAAAATTTGGATTTTACGTATTAATTCTGATAATACGGACTAAATATTACGAATATTATGAAGGGTTATTAAATGGTGAATATAGTGTAGAGGACATAACTTCAAGAAAAAATCATTTTTTTGTTTTAATATCAAGATTAGATGAGATAGGGCATTTGAGAAGCTTATATGAAAATAACAGTATTTTGTATCCGCTTCTAAAAAATGTAGGTAATAAAACTTTTAAAAATTTATTTGAAGAAGATGGGTACAAAGAAGTCTATAAAACTGATTATTTTATTGTAAGCAAAATGGAAAGATATTTTGATAAATATGATAATTTGACTATAGCACAATATATACAAATGCAATTAGAAATAGCTGATAGTTTGGAATAAATAATGTCCACCCCATCCCCCACAGAAACCCACTGTAGCGCATGGGCTTTCGATTACAGCACCTTAGTCTATCTCGCGGGTCATTTGGCCACCTTTTCCAAACGTGGCCTCTGAGTCGAAAAATAGTTACTTCGTTTACAGACTAATCGCAAAACGCAAAGTTTTGTACCGTGTGGGAAAACCGCTCACATGGAAGTTACATATCCGCTAAAATCGGCAGCGTATATGTAACTACAAAACTCAAGTCGTTTTGCGACAAGTCTTTTTATACTGGTGATAGCTATAGCTTCGCACTCTCACTTTTACGCCTTGTCCACAAACTCCACAGCATCTACTACTATTTGTTCGGGTCATTCATGCTATGGATTTTGTGGACAAGGCTAGCGGATCAGGACGGTCTGTCCTGGTCTATCTTTAAAGATGGAAATAGAAGGCTACGCCTTCTATAAACAGCGGAAAGAAGCACCTATAATTCTCTAAAACCTGGAGAAACATAGGCGCTTTTAATTTCTAGAACCATCTTTAGCACTGTTAACTGCTGCAGCGCTAAATATATAGCTAATCTCTGTAAGTCTTTTTGCATGTAGTACTTTAGGGTCAAACGTGGTCTGACACACAGGGTCCACAGGTACTACTGCTACTACAAAAACCAAAAACTTAACCTATGGACTTGTGGACAGACAACTTTTTAGGGTAGGACTTTGGAGAAGGAGATAAGTGGAAGTGAGTTCCACTTATTATATTTAAAATAGTGGGAACTGAGTTCCCACTATTTTTTTACCAATTATAGCCATTACTACTTTAAATTTGATATAATAAAAAACAGTTAAAAATTAATAAAGGAGAATGATAATGGCTAATAAGAAAACAGAAGATTTAAAAACAATAAGAGCAGTCCTGACTTCAATAGTTTTGATATTTGGAATAACAGTGGGAGCTATTGGTTACATAGTATGTAAAGATATAGACCAACCGTCAAATATACAAATAACAATAACCGATACTAGGCCTGAACTAAATCCTCACGGTGAGGAACAATTTATATTTACACCTCAAAATTTCAATGATCCAAACGATGTAGAACGAATGACTTTAGAGATAAAAAAACTAGTTTCTAGAAGATGGGAACAAAAAAGCGATGGATTTACATACAGGATTCAAGCTGTAGTTGCTGTCACTGCAATATTTTTTACATTGCTTGTAGTTGTAGTATCACTTTTTCAGTATCTTAAAACAAAACAGTTTGACGATGAGTTTAAGCAGTTAAAAAGAGAAATAGAGAACTTAAATGATATTAAAGAGAAGTTTGAAGAACAAGAGAAGCTGACAAAGAAGATAGTTGAATTTAATGTAAAAACAGCTAAGTATGCGGAGGCAAATTCTTATTATCATGATGCTTTAAATGATAATGAAAATGCAGTTAGATATTACGATAAAGCCATTGAAAAAGCAGATGAAATAATGAAAATGGAAGAATTAGACGATTGCTTAAGAGATTTTAAAAAGAAGAGTGAAAAAATTGAAAAGCAGGTGGAGGATTTAAAATTTAGAGCATATAACAATCGAGGAAGCTTAAAAGCTGAAGATGGAGATCGCGAGGGGGCAATAAGAGACTATAGTGAAGCGATAAAAATAAATTCAGATTATGTTGAGCCTTATTATAATCGAGGAATTTTAAAAAGGAAGATGGGAAATACCGCCGGAGCAATAAAAGATTATAGTGAAGCGATAAAAATAAATTCAGAATATGTTGACGCCTATTATAATCGAGGAATTTTAAAAGCTGAAGATGGAGATCGCGAGGGAGCAATAAAAGACTATAGTGAAGCGATAAAAATAAATTCAGAATATGTTAAGGCCTATTATAATCGAGGAATTTTAAAAGATAAAGATGGAGATCGAGCGGGGGCAATGGAAGATTTTAGTAAAGCATTTGAATTATTTAGATCTCAAGGAAATATAGAATTGGCAGAAAATGCTAAGAAGGCATATAATGAATTGAAAGAAGAAACAAAGAAGTAATGAATATAAAAAAATAGTGGGGACTGAGTTCCCACTATTTTTTTATAACCTTATCTTATCCACCTTCTTAAGCAGCTCATTTGGTCCAAAACTCATATAGTTCTCGGTTACCGAAAGGCTATGACCCATAAGCTGTTTAATTTCTACATAAGAAACGCCAGCTTCTAAAAGAAGCCTACTATATAGGTGTCTAAAGGCATGGGGATAGACTTTTGACTTTTTCACTTTGGCCATTCCCGTATAGTGCTTTATAATTTTTCCAGCAAATTGCCTGGTCATTGGCCCTTTTTGGCCAACGAATAAAAACTCGCTGTCGGATTTATATCTGCAGTCTAAATAATTTTTCAAAATCGGAAGTAGAGCTTTAGGCAAAAAAACTTGTCTGTGTTTTTCTCCCTTGCCTTGGATCCAGATCAACCTTTCACCGACATCATAAGTTTTCATCTGAAGAACTTCAGATATTCTCATGCCGGTGTAAAAAAGTGTACTGACTAGTGCC
>JAOAQY010000198.1 GCA_025210965.1 Tissierellales bacterium | reverse complement strand
TAAGTTCGTCAAGTTTAGAGTTTTCATCATTCATATATTCATTTCTAGCGATTTCATTTTCAAGTATTTTTATAATACCTACGCCATATTTAAAGCCAACGTCGTTTAATTCAATAGATTTTTGACGAGTTAAATAAAACTCAAATGAAAGTGTAATAGAAAGTGAAACTATCAATACAAATAGAAAATTATTTTTTATAAAGCCTTTAATTTTAGAGTATTTAAGCATTGTTTTACCACCTTATATAAATTTGAAAGTAATACAAAATATTGAGATATGGCTGCACTTATTTTAATAATATTTGCTTTACCATATAATATATTTCTTAAACTGCTTTTTCAGTTCTTCTAGACTCATGTCATTTCCCATAACATATTCTAAATGATCTAGATAAATTGAAACATTACGGGTCTTATGCAGTTTTAACATTGAATTTAAATCATATAAACTACTAGAACAATCAATAGCATTTTTAGAACCAATTCGCCTAAGTTTTTCGATTTTAGAATCTTTATCACTCATATATTCATTTCTAACGACTTCTTTTTCAATTATTTTTACAAGGCCAGTACTGTATTTAAAGCTAGCATTATCTAATTCAATTATTTTTTGACGAGTAAAACAAAGTTCAAATAAAAGTGTAAAGGAAAGTGAAACTATCAATACAAATAAAAAATTATTTTTAATGAAAATTTTAAATTGAGAGTATTTTGACATTATTCTACCACCCTGTAAAAATTTGAAATTATTTCAAGTGGTCCAGATTTATCAAATTTGAATTCTGGATTTAAATCTTGTTTTAACATTCTAGAATATCTCTTAGCATTATGGGAAAGAGCGTTTTCTCCTAGTAATGAATTTACATCTTTTAGAGTATTTATATATTCAGGATCTTCTAGCCAATGTTCTCTTTTAAGTTCATCGTTTAGCCACGTCATTAATTGATAATCTAGTGTTGTGATATTTCGTCTTTTTAGTTCATCTATTTTAGAATTTAGAAAATGCTGCCTGCAGCATAGAACAGTTAAAATTACAATAATCAAAATAGAGGTATTCTTTTTTGTATTTATAGTTTCTAAAAGTTTGTTATTTTTCGATTTCATAGACATAATAATTCAATAAACTCCTTTCAAATAGTAATTATAAAAACTATACCACAATTCAAAGAAAATGTTAAGGGAAATTTGTAATAAAATGTAATGCACTTAAAAAATAGAAACAACTGTGATTAGTAACATATGTGAAAAGTAACTATAGTTACTTTTTGAAAAAGTTTACCTTATAATTTCAACATGTAAATTAAAGAATCGAAAGTATAAAAACAATCAAAATTTAATACAAAAAAATAGTGGGAACCTAGGTTCCCACTAACACTTTAAATATATGGTTTTATAGCTTCCAAGATTTTAGCTTTCATGCTTTCTTTCATTTCGCCATTTTCTTCTAAGCAACATTCATTAAAGTCTATTCTGACTTTAGGACATAGATTAAATGCTTCGAACCATGCTTCGTAGTTTCGGTGAAGATCTTCCATATAATCTCTAGGAATGGCATCTCCTTCTGTTGAACGTGAACGTTTTTTGATTCTATCCATTGCAGTATCTATTGTAACATCTATGTAGACTAAGACATCTGGGACGTTTATATGCTGAAGCATATTGTAAAGTAAATCTCTGTATATAGTAAATTCATCTGTTGTCATTTGACCCCTGTCATGTATAGTTTTAGCAAATATTTCATCGCCGTAGATAGACCTATCTATGATAGCGAGATCGCCAGATGCATCTATTTTTTTGATATCTCTAAAACGATCATTTAAAAACATAACTTGAATTATTGCGCTCCATCTTGCTTGATCTGCATAAAAACGATCCAACATACGTTGTGCAAGCGTATTTTCCTTACCATCTTCCTTTAATTCTTCGTATAAAGGCAATCCCAATTCTTGATTTAAAAACTTTCCAACGGTACTTTTACCAGCACCGATAATACCATCGATTACAATAGCCATATTGTTCACCTGTCCTTCATTTTTGTACTGATTTGCTTGAGTAGATATAAATTGTTCCATTTTAGATCTCCTTTGACAGTCTTATCGTGAAATACACTAGATAGCGTGCCGTTAGTTATTATACCACAATATTTGGTGGAATATAAGAGGAAATAAAAAAATCCCGATAGGGATTTTGAATTTAAGTATAAAGCGCCAAAACAACACCATCATAGCGTTTACTTTTGGCTATTAAATTTGATTTAAAATTTTACTTCCATAGACCAATGTAAAATATTTCTTTAATAGTCCAAAAGATAAATAACCTAATAGAATAAGAGTAAATCCTAGAGCACCAGCTACAGGAAGAGCTAGAAATCTTGGAATTTCAACCATAAAAAACGATAATCTTATGCCAGGTAGTTCATAGAGCAGTTTTGAAAAACCAAGCCCAATACAAGCAAGTCCACCACCGATAAAAGCTATTCCAATTCCACCAAGCAATGGAATAACGATCAAGCTTGCAAAACAAGTACATATATGATGAAGAATTTTCCTAAACATAATAGAGCCTCCTTGTGATTCTTAGTTATGCTTAAATTATATATATTGTACTTAAGAATAACCTTAGCAAAATATTAAAGTTTTATTAAAAAAGGATTAGTATTTCTTAGTTTTATATATTTTTCGTCTAATCATTGCGAAACCAGCTACAAAACAGGTAATCAAAACGAAAACACTAGTAGTAATAGTTTTAAATAAATTTTCAAATACACCTCGTCCTATAGAACATATGATTTTAGTATTAGAATTATCATCGAATGATGCATTAAAAGTATATATACCTTGATTTTCGATACTGAAATTTGCAATACTATATCCAGTTCTATGTTTAAACGAGTAGCGACTATACGTATTTGAATAATCTAGAGGAATGTTAGTACTAGAAGAATCCAGTAATTCTAGATTTAAATGCTCAAGGTTCATACCTTTTTGATCGTAGTGTATATTTTTGAAAAATGTTTTATATTCATGATAAATAGTATAGGTTCCAGGCATCAAATCAAGTGTTTGAGTTGACGGAACTTCAAATCTAAGCATAGCATCTGAAAACTTTGATAGATTAGTAGATAGCATAATTATAAAAAATACTATACCAAAAATTATTACAAACCCGCCAGAGCTAAAAATATATTTTTTTATTGAAACTTTCATAAACAATCACCTCGACTTATTATAGCACAGGAGATGAAAAATCGACAGTAACAATGAAAATACTATTTTTGGTAATTCTAAATAATAGTTGATATTAAAAGAAGAGAAATAATTGCAAAATAACTTTACATGGTAGGAAAAATATGTTAGTATAAATACGAAAATGATAATCATAATCATTATTAAAAAGGAGGAAGCAATATGGCTGATGTAAGTATTATTTATTGGAGTGGGACTGGAAACACAAAAATGATGGCAGAGGCGTTAGAACAAGAACTTTTAGCAAATGGTAAGAGTGTAGATATTAGTGATGTAGAAGAAGCGAATGCAGATATGGTTAAGGGGTCTTCATTTGTAGCACTTGGTTGTCCTTCAATGGGAGCTGAAGAGCTTGAAACAGTTATGGATGATTATGTAGATGCGATAGATGTGAAGGATAAAAATGTGGTATTGTTTGGATCTTATGACTGGGGAGATGGACAGTGGATTAGAGACTGGCAAGAGAGAATGGAATCTAAAGGTGCTATCATGAAAGCTGAAGGGCTAAATGTTCATTTAACACCAGAGGATGAAGATATTGAAAAATGTAAGGCACTGGCTAGAGATTTAATTAAATAAAAAAACAACTTATTTGGTCAAGTAATAAAAGAGAGACCTTCTGGACAAAATGATTAAAATGTCTATCTTTGTGGATAAAAAATTTAAAATAGGGTAGAATAGTAAAAACCTGTATTTTACAAAATTACACAGAGAATAGGAAATGATCTAGAAAAGAAGGTTGATTTTATGAACATAGAAAGAGAAAAGCATATTATATTCAGGTACACCTTGGTAGGTATATTGTTTGGATGTTTATTTCCGATAGGAGCGATTCTATTTGAAGTAATCAGATTTGAGTTGCCATTAAACATCCATACTGTAGAACTTTTACACAAGAGTGTGCCTCTTTTATTGATGATAGATACGGCGCCACTGTTTTTAGGAATATTTGCATTTGTTGCAGGAGTTATTCGAAATAGATTGGAAGATTCAAATATCGAACTTGAGATGCTCGCTAATAAGGATGATTTGACGGATACGTACAATAGAAGATTTGGTCATTATAGAATAGAGCAGATGATAGCAAAACATAAAAAAGACAATTCAGAGTTTGCCCTCATATTCATAGACTTAGACAGATTTAAATATATAAACGATACAGCTGGTCATGAATATGGTGATGAGGTGCTAAAAATACTTGCAAGTCGTCTCCATTCACTTGTCAGAGATGAGAAAAACTTGATAAGGCTTGGAGGAGATGAGTTTATGATTTTGTGTGAAAACACAAAATTATTGAGTCAGCAACTTGATGATATTGTTAAGCGAGTTGAAATGCCAATAATGGTAAAGGACAAGCATTTTTTATTAAAGGCCAGTATCGGGATATCTATTTGCCCAGAACATGGTGATAAAGTTTCAGAATTGCTTAGATATGCATATATTGCTATGTATCATTGTAAGAAGACATTTAAGTCGCCTTATTGCATATTTAAAGAAGATATGCTTGAAGATATGGAAGAAACTGTGAGGATTAGCAACGCTTTAGAAATAGCACTTGAAAAAGATGAATTTGAATTGGTGTATCAACCTATATACGATACTTCTGGTGAAAATCTATATGCTGCAGAAGCTCTCTTACGATGGGATTGTAAGAATTTAGATGAGAAAATACCGCCAAGTGTATTTATTCCGATAGCAGAGCAAAGTGGTGTGATAATAGAGATTGGATATTGGGTTATAGAGTCTGTTTGCAGATTGCTCTCCACTTGTAATGAAAGAAAAAACGTCCCAGTTATATCTATAAATATTTCAGGAGTGCAGCTTAGAGATGACATATTTGTAGATAGGGTGGAACATATAGTCAAAGAATATGGCATAAAACCTCATGAAATAAAGTTTGAAATAACTGAAAGTGTTTCAATGGAAGAGATATCACATTCGAAGTCTGTGTTTAAAAAATTAAAGGAATCAGGATTCCGATTATCTATGGATGATTTTGGAACTGGGCATTCGTCATTAGCAGAACTTCGTAAAATGATGATAGATTATATAAAGATAGACAAGAGCTTTATAGATGATATTCATGTAGATGTTAGCAATGACCTAATAGTATCCGCTATGATTGCAATGGCTAAGGGACTTCAAATTAATGTCATAGCAGAAGGCGTAGAGGAAGAATCACAGCTTGAGTATCTAAAAGAACAGGGATGTGATTATATACAAGGGTATTTGTTTAGTAAACCAATTTCGGAAAGCGAATTTATAAAATTATGCAAATCAAAGTGCAAAGAGGGAGAATAGTGATGACGGAGCTAAAAACTAAACCAAGCGACCTTAGTGTTGAGGATTTTTTGAATAGAATAGAACCAAAAAAGAAGAGAGAATATTCATTTTTGCTTTTAGATATGTTTAGGAAGTGGACTAAATTAGATCCTGTAATGTGGGGAGATAGTATAGTTGGTTTTGGAAGTTATCACTACGTATATGCTACGAAGCGCGAAGGAGATTGGCTACTAACAGGGTTCTCACCTAGAAAACAGAGTTTAACCATTTATATTATGTCTGGTTTTGAGAATTTTGAAGAGATACTTTCAAGACTTGGGAAATATAAATTAGGGAAATCGTGCTTGTATATAAAGAAAATAGACGATATAGACATATCTGTTTTAGAAGAGTTAGTTATGGCATCTATAGACGTTATGAAAAAAACTTATGAAGTAACGTTATAGAATGGATGAAAAAATGTATAAAAGCATACTGAAGCAAGTTTCTATTTACTTGTTTCAGTATGCTTTTTGTATTGATATGATTAAAAATTAATGAATATCTATAGTACCAGTTGAAGAAGTTACATTTATATCATGATCTCCATTACCGATGGTTGCATCTATAGATTCCGAAGATTTTACATAGACTTTATTAAAATTCAAATCTGAATTTACAGTTCCAAAATCAGATTTA
>JAOAQY010000197.1 GCA_025210965.1 Tissierellales bacterium | reverse complement strand
TATAAAGTACTTTTTTGATGAGAATAGATTAGAAAAAATAGGGTACAAAACAACCTGTGTAGATCAAATTAAAATTAGCTAATTTAGCTGTGTTGGGGGGATTCACATGCAACTAAAGGAACTTTATGAAGATGTACAAAACATATCCGAGGCGATATCAAGTGTTATAAAAGTAGATGTAACAATAATAGATCATAATCTAGAGCGTATAGCTGGAACAGGAAGGTACAAAGAAAAAATAGGAGAGTCAGTTGGAATAAAGAGTGCTTTTGGATATGCACTAAAAAAAGCAAAGGCATACATAATAGAGGACCCAGGAAAAAACTTTGTATGTGATGAGTGTGAAAAGCGCGGACATTGTACTGAATTTGCAGAGGTGTGCTGTCCTATATTGATAGAAAATGAAGCTATAGGTGTAATAGGGCTAATTGCTTTTGATGAGAATCAAAAAGAAAGAATTTGCTATAACCAGAGAAACTTGATGTATTTTTTGAAAAAAATGGCTGATTTGATTTCATCAAAATACTTAGAATTGAAACAATCAGAAGTCAACAAAATATTGCTGAAAGAGCTAGAAGCTGTGTTGAACTCTGTAGAGGACGGTATAATAGCATTTGATTATGAGGGAAAGGTACTACATTATAACAATAAGTTCGTGAAATTATTGCATGTAGATGAAGCTGTTGCTGAACGTAGCAATATGAAATCTTTCTTTAAAGATTTAGACATAGAAGAAATTGTGAAGAAGACAAATTATACAGAGAAAAAAGCTTTTGAATATGATTATGGTGATAAAGTTTTTAGAGGATATTACGAGGCAAAATCTATTTGTCAGAAAGAGAAAAAACTTGGAGTATTGGTGACTATAACGAATACAAAAGATATGCTAAATATGGTAAACAACATAAGTACAGGCACATTAATTACTAGAATTGATGATATAAAAGGCCAGAGCACATGTATGACTAAGGTAAAGGATAAGGCTATTCAAGCTGCCAAATCGAATTCTACAGTGCTTATACAAGGAGAGAGCGGTACAGGTAAAGAACTATTTGCTAGAGCAATACATTTTCACAGTCATAGAGCGCAGAGACCATTTATAGCAATAAATTGTGCAGCTATTCCAGAACAACTATTAGAAAGTGAATTGTTTGGATATGAATCGGGTGCATTTACAGGTGCCAAAAAGAGCGGGAAGGCAGGAAAATTTGAATTAGCACGTAAGGGAACATTATTTCTAGATGAAATCGGAGATATGCCTCTTCACTTACAGACAAAACTTCTAAGGGTGTTGCAAGAAAAGACTATAGAAAAAATAGGAGGAACGTCTAGTATCCCTATAGATATAAGAATAATAGCAGCAACTAATAGAGATTTAGAAAAGCAGGTAGCAGAAGGTGCATTTAGAAGTGATTTGTACTATAGATTGAATGTAATACCAATAAAAATACCACCACTTAGGATGAGACCTGATGATTTAGATGAACTCATAGATTTTGGATTGAAAAAATTCAATGATAAACTAGATAAACAAATAACTAAAATAAGCGATAGAGCTAAAATGAGTTTGAAAAAACATGCATGGGAAGGAAATGTAAGAGAACTTGAGAATGTACTAGAATATGCTATAAATATGTGCAAAAAAGATAAAATAGATATAGAGGATTTGCCGAGTAAATTTAGAGGAGTAGATAGTCAAGAGGAAGTATATGTACCACAGACACTTGATGAATTAGAGAAAAGTGCTATAGAAAAAACTATGAATATATATGCTAATTGTCCTAAAAAAGTAGAAGAAGCTGCAAAAGCATTGGGAATCAGTAGGGCGACACTTTATAGAAAATTAAAAAAATATAAAATGATCGAAAACGAAGAGTCTCATATTGAGACGAAAAAAGAGCAAAAAGAAGAAGAAATGATAGAAATAATCTCATATTGAGACGAAAAAGGTCGGAAAAAGTCTCGTTTTGAGACTTTTTTTGTACGGATGGCTTATTTGAGCGATTTGTTAAATGGCACGCTATTTGCAAGTATATAAAAACAAATATATGCGGAGGTGCCATTATGAATAGAAGCGATATGATATTAGAGACACTAAAGAGAGAAGTTGTTCCAGCAATGGGATGTACTGAGCCAGTAGCGGTAGCGCTAGCGTGTGCAAAGGCAAAAGAGCTAAAATACGGAGTAATAGAAGATATATCAGTTAAGGTTAGTCCAAATATATACAAGAATGGATTAGCGGTAGGAATACCACATACAGAAGAAGTCGGTTTATTTATAGCAGCGGCTTTGGGGATAATAGCAGGAGATAGTGAGAAAAATCTAGAAGTACTTAGTGAAATAGAAGACCGTGAAGTTGATAGTGCTAAAGCACTTTTGAAATCAGGTAAATTGAGTTTAGATATAGCGGATACTGATGAAAAAATATATATAGAAGTAGTTTACAAAACTAACGGAGGTAGCTCTAAAGTTATAATACAGGGTAAGCACAATAATTTTACATATATAGATGTTGACGGAAAAGCTTTAGTTGATGATAGAGTAGAAAATTCTACTACTAATAGTTCAAAAAACTTGTTGTATACATTGCCAATTCGTGAGATAATTCAAGTAGTAGAGAGTATGAACGGTAATGATTTAGAATTTATGCTAGATGGATTTGAGATGAATGAGCGTATTGCCAAAAAGGGTTTAGAGAGTAAATTAGGTATGGGTGTTGGCTATGGACTTCAGGCAAATATAGAAAAAGGTATATTGAGCGACGATTTACACAATATAGCTATGGTACTTACTGCAGCAGCATCTGATGCTAGAATGTCAGGTACAACACTTCCTGTTATGAGTTCAAATGGAAGCGGGAACAATGGGCTTACAGCGATATTGCCATTAGTAGCGTATTCTAAAAAAATAGAGGTAGACGATGAGCGTATGGCGAAATCACTTGCCATAAGTCATCTTATAAATAGCTATATAAAAAATTATATAGGAAGATTATCGGCTATTTGTGGTTGTGGAGTAGCGGCAGGTACAGGAGCTGGTGCGGCATTAGCATGGCTTATGGGAGCTAGTTATGATCAAATTGATGGAGTAATAAACAATATGCTAGCGAATACTAGCGGTATGGTTTGCGATGGAGCAAAAGTTGGATGTGCGTTGAAGTTGGCTACATCTGCTTCGGCAGCAGTTCAATCAGCCTTACTCGCACTAGAGGGAAGTATAGTACCTATGCACAATGGGATAGTCGGAGAAACAGTAGAAGAAACTATAAGAAATCTAGGAATAGTATCTGATAAAGGAATGAGAATTACAGATAGCGTCATCCTTCAAGTCATGAGGGAGATGCAATAAGACTAGGGGGAGAATTCTATGGCGGAGATAAAATTTCATTTAGCAAGTGCAAATAGTAAACCAGTTACTAAATTTAATCTAGACAAAAAGTTTAGTAATCACAAATTTGGAAGAGAGATATTCAAAAAAAGTCCACAGGAAAGCTTGATGGCACTAAAACAAAAATTAGAGGAGCGGATTACAAAGATACAAGAAGGTGACTCGCCAACTGAAATAAAGCAAGAACTCATTAAAAATTTGAAAAGTCAGATAAAATTGTTGGATTTGCGAATGGAAGAGCAGCACCGTCAGAAGATAAAACAAGAAGAAGAAAAGATAAAGAAAAAAGCTCGCGAAAGACAGATTGAAAAAGCCGATTCAAAAGAGGAGGTTTCTGAAATAGAAATGGAAGATATGATTCAAAATATGGGAGCATATCAAAGTGCTGCTAAAAAAATGGCACTAGGACATGGTATGAAGCATAGCGCTAAAATTTATAGAGCAGAAGCAAAGGTCGGTAGATATTTTGACGAATCGAAGATAGAGAAGGCAGAAGAAGTCGAGATGAAGCAAACTAAAGTCGAAGCAGAATCATTAAAAGAGCTTAAAAACATAAATGATAGAAAAAAAGAAATTGAAAAAGATAGGAAGAAAAAAGAAGAACGTATCAATAAAAATTAAAAGTGTAAAAATATGCCTAGTTGCTATTTAAATTATCTCCAAAATAAAAATTTTGAGGGGTAACTTAAAACGCTAGGCATATTTTTTATTGAAAATTATCAGAGCAAAGCATTGCAGAAACTTTTTTGCAATTTGAAAGCGTAGAGCCACTATGGCTTTGACCTAGTAGTGGATTAAATTATTTTTTTCTGCCATCTGCCAGTTTTAAATATAGAAAAACCAACGATGCAAATTATCGCATTGCTTAAAACCATAGCGTACCAAACTCCATTTGATTCCCAAGCAGTAAATGTCTTAAATAATATTATAAGAGGAATTCTAACTAGCCACAATCTGCCCATAGTTATAATCATTGCTGATTTTGTATGACCAGAACCTTGAAATACTCCTATTAGAATTTGGAAAAAACCCATCAAAGGAAGTCCGGCAGATATCCAATGCAAATAATTTGTGGAAAGATCAACAATGTGCTGACTTTCTGCGAATTGCCTAACTATACTCTCTGACAATAAAAAGATTGTACATCCACCAATTACTAAAAAAACAGTAGAGAGAATAGCACTTTGCTTTATGGCTTCCTTTGCTCTAGGTAGATTGTCGGCTCCTAGATTCTGACCGATTATAGGAATTAAAGCATTGCCAATTCCCATCGCAGGCATTAGCACTAGTGAATTTATTCTATTTCCTATACCAAAAGCTGTTATAGTACTATCACCATATGATATTATGAAGAAATTAAGTACTGAGAAACCAAGTGCCGCAGTAGATTGACCTATAGAAGATGGCAATCCAATTCTTAGTATTTCTTTTAATAAAATCCTATCGGGTCTCAAATCATTTATGTGAAGCTTATGTTCTGATGTTGATTTGAAAAGAGTTGAAATAGCATATATAGCAAATATACCTCTTGCAAGAACTGTTGCATATGCAGCCCCTGCAATTCCAAGATTAAATACAAATATAAAAATAGGGTCAAGCAGTATATTTAGCCCAACGGAAAGCCCTCCTATAATCATGGGCTTAAAGGTATCGCCAAACCCCTGTCGTATAGAGTTATATGAAAACATCAAAAACATAGTGGGCATACCAGCTAATATTATTTTCAAAAACGTAGTTGAAGCATGATAAATCTTGTCTTCAGCTCCAAATAAACTAACTAAAGTTGGGGCTAATAAATATCCAAGAATACCAAATATAATAGAAAAAACAATTGAAAAAAATATCATTTGACCAGATATTTTAGTTGCTTTATCATAATCTTCAGATCCTATATATTGAGAAATTAGAGTAGAACCTCCAGCTGCTATACCGAGCCCTAGAGCCATTACAAAAAATATTACAGGCCATACAAGTGTTATAGCTCCTACATATATCTCATCTATTTGACCTACGAACCAAGTATCTGTCAAATTGTATATAGTTTGTATGAGGTTATTTAGCATTATTGGGGCGGCTAATGTAAGTAGAACTTTGTTCATATTTCCACTTAAAATCATTTGTCTTTTGTCGGATGAATTCATAAAAAAGCTCCTTTCAAAGTCATCGTATGGATGAAATTTACAAGTTATGCTATTAGTTTACAACAAAACTATTTTACATTCAAATGTTAAAAAGTGTTAATAAAGAGTAAAATAATTTTAAAATATAATGAAATGGATTGACATCGCGTTTTATCTTTGTTATTATGAATTTGTGATCGCTAAACAGCGAGAAAAAACATAAAAGGAGTGCTAGTATGCCAAAGATTATAAAAAATATTGAACAAAAAATCTTTAATGCTGCTTTTGAGCTATTTGGAACAGAAGGTTATAGAGGGGTAGACATGAAGTCAATTGCTCAAAAAGCAGGAATCGGCGTCGGAACCCTTTACAACTACTATCCAAACAAAAAAGAATTATTTTTAAGTGTTCTTGAAAGTAGCTGGGAAGATACGATTCTTAAAGTTAGTCAAAACTTGAGTCCGAAGTATTCAGCTCGAGAAAATATTAAGAAATTTGTCGAAGTATATTATGGGGAAATTGAGAAGAGAAAAGGTATGGGCAAGGTAGTTACCAGAGAAAAAGACTTCAAAAACCATAGGGATTTCTTTAAAAAAGTACAAAAAAGATTGGCAGATGTTTTATTTAAAAACATACATGCAGGTCTAGATGATCATATTTTGATGGAAGATACTAGATTAGGAGATGCATTAGCAGTAGTAGTAAATATGAATGCAGATTTATATCCAGATGAAAAAGAAAGAAATATAGAATTTTTATATTATTTACTTTGCAAGATTCTATTGAAATCAAATCAAATAGCTAAGTTATAGGATTAGAAAACAAATAGGAACCAACGACCTTGTGCGGCGAGTTCCTTTTTTTTGCTCTAAATCATAAAATACGGAAAAATTTTATTTCAAAATTCATCGTAGTTTAATCATATTTTAACGTCAAACATGTACTATATAAGTATAAATAGTAAATGACTAGGAGGCGAATTTATGATTTTAGTATGTGGTGGAGCAGGATATATAGGCAGTCATATGGTTAGATTGCTAAATAATAGTGACGAAGATGTAATTGTAATAGATAATTTAGTAAATGGACATGTAGAATCAATTCCGGAGGGAGTTAAATTTTGCAAAGGAGATCTTAGAGATGAAAAATTTCTAGATAAGATATTTTCGGAAAATGATATAGAATCTGTAATTCACTTTGCTGCTTATTCTATAGTGCCACAAAGTGTAAAAGAACCTATAGACTACTATGAAAACAATGTCTATGGTACAATGTGCCTATTGAGAGCTATGGTAAATCACAATGTAAAAAAAATAGTATTCTCATCTACGGCGGCGGTTTATGGAGAGCCAAAAAACATTCCGATAAAGGAGACTGACCAAACAGAACCTACAAATACGTATGGAGAGACAAAACTTGCAATGGAAAAAATGTTTAAACGACTTGAAATAGCACATGATATAAGATATATTGCACTCAGATATTTCAATGTTGCTGGTGCAGATGCTAGTGGAGAAATAGGAGAAAGTCACAGTCCTGAAACACATCTCATACCACTTATACTACAAGTTCCACTTGGAAAGAGAGAGAAAATATATATTTTTGGCGATGATTATGAAACTAGAGATGGCAGTTGTGTTAGAGACTATATTCATGTAATGGATTTGGTAAAAGCTCACAAATTAGCACTTGGTAAGCTTAGAGATGGAGGAAAGAGCGATGTCTACAATCTAGGTAGCGGAGAAGGTTTTAGCGTAAAAGAAATGATAGAAGCTGCTAGAAAAGTTACAGGTCATCCGATACCAGCAGAGCTTGCGCCGAGAAGAGCTGGAGATCCAGCGACACTTATTGCTTCCTCAGATAAAGCAAGAAATGAATTGGGATGGAAACCTAAATATGAAAATGTAGAGAAAATGATACAAACAGCTTGGAACTGGCATAAAAATCAGAGATACTAAATTAGAAGTGATATTTAAAACAAATTATTAATACAAAAAGTAAGTAAAGAAAGAGATGTTAAATCATCTCTTTCTTTTAGCAAAGGGGAGAAATAAATGTACAAATGCATTATATTTGATGTTGATGGAACACTTATAGACACAGAGTCCGTGATACTTAGAACATATCAAGAACTTATGAAAACGAAGAAAAACAAACACTATGAGATCGAAGATTTAAAATTCACTATGACTATGACTGGAGAAGATTCATTTATAGCCTTAGGTTTTGAAGATATGGACGAAGCAACTAATGACTTCAATGCGATACTTATAAATCATTTAGATGAACTTATTCCATTTGATGGTATGTCAGAAACCATAGAAAGCCTTAGAGAGAATAATGTATTGCTAGGAGTGGTTACATCGAGAGTGCATGATGAATTGGTAGCTGATTTTGACAGAGCATGGCCTGATAACTATTTTGAAGCAATAATATGTGCAGATGATACAGATCATCATAAGCCACACCCGGAGCCACTTGAGCTATTTTTTAGAGCAACAGGAATAAGAAAAGAAGAATCTGTATATATCGGAGATACCCACACAGATGCTAAATGTGCTAAAGCTGCAGGTGTAGATTTTTTATTAGCTGGTTGGGGAGCTGGAGATATGCAAGATGAATCATATACAAGAATTGAGACTCCAGCTGAAATACTCAAATACGTAAACGTATCGAAATAAAAAATAAGCAGAAACACCATAATTTGTTACGGAAATGAAAAATATCACTTGACAAACTTATACCCTAACGTTAAAATATTTATAACGATAAAAATAATTTAATGGGGGTTGTTTATGTCAGGGAGAATAGGGTTAAAGAAAAATTGGAATTTCAAAAAGGTTTTAGGAGCGACACTGATAAGCAGATTTGGTGATGCAATAGATAGTATTGCGATAAGCTGGCTAGTATATGTGCTTACTGGATCGAAATTATTGATGGGAACACTATTTGCACTTAGCTATGTCCCAAATTTGATAATGACACCTATAGGTGGAGTAGTGGCGGATGTATTTCCTAAGAAAAAAACAGTTGTTTTAGGTGATTTTGGAAGAGGAATATTAGCAGTCTGTTTGGGTCTAGCTTACTATTTTCAAGTACTAGAAGTTTGGCATTTGATAGTATTTACACTTTTAAATTCGACGTTTGAATCGTTTTCAGAACCTTCAAGGGGTGCATTGTTTCCACTCTTAGTTGACAAGGAAGACATAGTTTCTGCTAGGGGGATGAGCTCTACAATTCAGACAATAGGGACACTTGGTGGATTAGGTGCGGCTGGAATGATAATATCGTTTATTGATATATCAGGAGCTATATGGGTAGATGCTGCAACGTTTTTTGCATCTGGATTATTGGTTTCTATAATAAAATTAAATGAAAAAATAAATAAAGATGTGAAATTGGATTTTAATAAGACCAAGCAATTGATGAAAGAAGGAGCTATTTATGTCAAGGGGAGAAAAGTGCTCATGTATTTTGTCATGGCAGCTGCATTTATAAATTTTGCATTTGTACCATTTAATGTGCTTAGACCAGTATACGTAGATGAAGTATTAAAATCTGGCGCAGCAGGATTAAGTCTTACTGGTATGGGGCTTATGTTTGGAATGTTGCTTGGAGGTATATTAGTAGCAAAACTAGGTTCAAAATTAAAGATAGTTCAAACTATTGGGCTTGGAATATTTTTTGTAGGCTTAGCTTATGCAGCACTTGCAATTCCAAATTTTGTTGAGTTTTCACCAAATATAGCGCTTTATTTTGCAATAGGTGATTGCTTGCTATTTGGTCTATGTATACCATTTATACAAGCGCCATTGTCAGGGTATCTTATGAAAACAACAGATCCAGACAAGATGGGACGAGTGATGTCTATACTAAATCTTATAAACTTAAGTACAGTTCCAATTGGCGGATTTTTAGTGGGTGCGCTAGGTGAATATTTTTCAGTGTCGACTCTATTTATGATAATGGGACTTATGAGCACATTAGGCGCAGTGCTATTTATAGTAAATCCTACCATCAAAAAAGAATTTAAAGAAGATGAGATAAAACAATCTGCCTAGTAAATTGTAACAATATAAAAAATGATGTATAATGGGTGCGAGGTGATTAACATGGGCGGAGTCCGTCAAATAGAAACAGATGAAGAAATAAAAATTGTTTCAGATCCATATCGCATGAAAATTATATCTACATTTTCGAGGATGAATAGACCTTCGACAGTTAAAGAAATTGCAGATAATATGGGAGAAGTGCCGGCAAAAGTACATTACCATGTGAAGAAACTTTTGAGTATAGATTTATTAGAATTGGACCATACCGAGACTATTAACGGTATAATTGCCAAATATTATAAATTGACAGCTGAGAGATTTGAAATCAAATATAAAGATGAAGATCAAGTCAACGTCAAAAATCTAGATTCTCGTTTGAGAGTTGTTATGACAGTAATTGATAGTTTTAAACAGGATTTTTACGATATGTACGAAATAAGGAAAAAAAATAAGGTAAAAGGGGAGTCAGGAAAAGCTATGATTAGTCAGGAAAACATATATGTGACTCTTGAAGATCTAGAAGACTTTTACCAGGAAATAGAGAAATTCATGGAAAGTCATAGAGAGAAAAAATCAGAGGAACAAAGGGAGTTTAGTTTATTTACTGGATATGTTCAAAAAGATTAAAATATGATATAATATTAAAGAACTACTTATTAAGTGGTTCTTTTATTGTATATTAGGGATGAATGGTGTTAGGAGAATTAATATCCTAAAGAAGTAGGTGGTAAAGATGAGAATAAAACCTATAAATTCGGTCAAGCCAGGAGATTGCTTGGGAAGAACATTGTACAATGCTCAGGGGAAAGCTATGCTACATGCTGGGGCAGTTTTAAATGCTGTTATTATAAAGCGAATTAGGGATCATGGATATTTGTCACTATATGTCCAGGATGAGTTTAATAACGATTTGGAAGACGTCGTTCGACCAGAAATCAGACAAAAGGCGATTAATGTTATAAGAGAAAGTTTTGACAGTTTTGAAAAATATGTCAAGTACATAAATAGTGGAATAAAAGTAAACAAAAAGTTGATGGCAAAGCTTCGAAATGAATTTGCCGAAAAGGTAGACCATATAGGTAAAGATTTAGTAGATGAGGTTCTAAGTAATAGAGACGTTTCTATAAATATAGTAGATATAAAGAGTATGGACAGCTATACTTATCAGCATTCGGTAAATGTATGTGTATTATCTGTTGCGCTTGGAATAGAGATGGGACTGAACAAATATCAATTGAATGATTTAGCGGTAGGTGCGCTATTGCACGATATAGGAAAGACGTTTATACCTATGGAAGTTTTGATGAAGCCAGGACGATTGACTGATGAAGAATTTGAACAGATTAGAAGTCATTCGCAATTAGGGTATGATTACTTGAAGAAAAACATTATGCTCTGTGGTTTGTCAAAAATCATAGTTCACCAGCATCATGAGAGGCTTGATGGAACTGGATATCCTAGAAAACTCGAAGGTGATCAAATACATAGATATGCAAAAGCTGTGGCTATTTGTGATGTCTATGATGCACTTACATCAGACCGAGTGTACAAAAAGGCTGATTCACCTGGATTTGCACTTGAATATATAATGTCAAATGCAGGGATACAATTTGACAAAGAGCTTTGTAAGCTTTTTTTCAAGAGAATAATACCGTATCCAGTTGGAACACTTGTCCAATTGAGCACGGGAGAAAAGGCCATAGTTGAGAGACTGAATAGATTTTTGGCGCTTAGACCAGTTGTACGAGTTATAGATACAGGTGTTGTCTATGATTTAGAGAAGGTCAGAAATATAGTTATAAAAGGGCCGAATAGTGGAGAAATTAACAATCGAAGTATGGAGATATGATAGAAGTGATTCACTTCTATTTTTTTCTTGCTAAAAATTTGAAAATTTGATACAAATAAAAGGGGAGAGATTTCCCAAAATACAATATATAGAAAGAGGTTTTTGCGTGAATATCCAGGAAAAATATGAAAAGCTAAAAATGATTTTGAGAGAAATGGGCGAGATTGCAGTAGCTTATTCTGGTGGAGTTGACTCGAATTTTTTGGCAAAAGTAGCAAAGGATGTTCTCGAAGAACGAGCAATCGCAATTACTATGATTGCCCCACTTCACTCTGAAAGTGAAATGGAAGAAGCTAATGAATTAGCTAAACAAATAGGAATTAGAAGAATTATAATCAGGGAAAATGTATTGGAGCAGAATGTATTCAAAGAAAATCCAGAAGATCGCTGCTATCATTGTAAAAAACTTATATTTTCTATGATAAAAAAAGTGGCAGAATCGCAGAATATAGCATATGTAGCAGATGGATCTAATATGGACGATATGGGAGATTATAGACCAGGGCTTAAAGCTATAAAGGAATTAGGGGTCAGAAGTCCTCTTAAAGAAGCGAATTTAACAAAACAAGAAATTAGAGAATTATCTAAACAGCTAAATCTTCCTACTTGGGATAAACCTGCATTTGCCTGTCTTGCAACTAGATTTCCCTATGGAGAAACAATAACAAATGAGGGGCTTAGAGCTGTTGAAATGGCAGAAAATTATTTATATAAAGAAGGATTTAAGCAATATAGAGTGAGATGTCATGGTAATTTGGCTAGAATTGAAGTCTTGCCAGAAGATCGAAAAAGATTTTTTGATCAAAAATACATGGATGAAGTTGCTCTAAAATTTAAGTCATTTGGATTTACCTATGTATCATTGGATTTACAAGGATATAGAATGGGAAGTATGAATGAATCCATAGAGACTAGTGGGGGGAATTAGTATGGAAGAAAAGCAGATTAAAGAATTATTAGAAGCTGTGAAAAGTGGACAAGTAAATGTAGAATCAGCTATGGGAAAATTAAAGGATTTGCCTTTTGAAGATATAGGATATGCCAAAATAGATCATCATAGAAGTTTACGAAACGGATATCCAGAAGTAATATTTTGTGAAGGAAAGGCAATAGAGCACATAGTTGGTATAGTTGAAAGAATGCTTTTGAGAGACTGTAATATATTGGCAACTAGAGCTAGTGAAGACGTATTTGAAGCAGTTTCAAAGATAACAGACCTAGCAGAGTATCACAAGCAATCTAAGCTCATAATTATAAGAAAAACTGAAATTCAAACCACAAGACACAAAATACTAATAGCGACAGGTGGAACTTCAGATATAGCAGTAGCAGAAGAAGCTGCTCTTACAGCTGAAATTCTAGGAAATAGTGTTGAAAGACTATACGATGTAGGTGTAGCGGGAATTCACAGGTTACTTTCAAATAGAGAGATGCTCGCTGAAGCAAGTGTAGTGATAGCAGTAGCAGGTATGGAAGGTGCACTGGCAAGTGTTGTAGGTGGACTGGTAGATGTGCCTGTAATAGCAGTTCCAACGAGTATAGGATATGGTGCAAACTTTGGTGGATTAGCCGCACTACTTGCTATGTTAAATAGCTGTGCGAGTGGAATCAGTGTTGTAAATATAGACAATGGTTTTGGAGCAGGATACTTAGCAAGCACTATGAATAGACAACTAGAACAAGCTTATGAGAGGGGAATGGAAGATGCCTAATACACTTTATATAGAATGTTTATCAGGAATCAGTGGAGATATGACTATAGGAGCTTTTTTGGATTTGGGAGTAGACCAAAAACTCTTTTTACAAGAACTATCAAAAATTAATATAGATGGATACAAAATAGAGATTCGAAAAGATCAAAAAAATGGAATTACAGGAACTAAATTTGATGTGATACTAGACTGTGATGGTGCACACGAGCACAGTCATGACCACGACCATACACATGGACACAGTCATGACCACGACCATGCACATGAACACAGTCACGGCCATACACGCGATCACGACCATACACACGATCATGACCATACACACAATCACGAACACACACATGATCATGACCATACACACAATCATGAACACGGACACAGCCATGATCATTCTCATGGAGATCATCATCACGAGCATAGAAATTTGGAAGCGATAAATGCAATTATAGAAAAAGCAGAACTATCAGAGCGAGTAAAAAAACTTAGCAAAGAGATGTTTTTACATGTAGCAAAAGCAGAGGCTAAAATACATGATAAACCGCTTAATGAAGTTCATTTTCACGAGGTTGGAGCGGTGGATTCTATAGTAGATATTATAGGTGCGGCTATATGCATTGATTTACTGGATATAGATGAAATTATAGCTACGCCAATTCATACAGGAACAGGATTTGTCAAATGCGCACATGGTAAAATACCAGTACCTGCACCTGCAACACTAGAAATACTTAAAGGAATGCCAGTATATTCAACTGGAATTCGAAGTGAACTAGTAACACCAACAGGAGCAGCTATAGCGAAAACATTGGTACAAAAATTTGATGATAGACCAGAGATGAGTATCGAGCGAGTGGGATATGGACTTGGAACAAAAGATTTAGAAATATCGAATTTACTCAGAATGAGTATAGGTAAAAAAAAACAAGTGAGATACTAACTATAATAGAGACAAATATTGATGATATGAATCCTGAATTTTACGATACATTGATGGGAGAATTATTTGAATTAGGTGCATTAGATGTATACACTACACCTATTATGATGAAAAAAAATAGACCAGCAAATAAACTGAGCGTATTGGTTAAAAATGAAGATTTAAAAATCGCAAGTGAAAAAATACTTAGAGGAACTACTACATTTGGAGTTCGGTATTATGATGTAAATAGGACTATACTAGATAGAAAGTTTGAAAAAATAGATACAAAATACGGACAAATTAAAGTTAAAATCGGAATTTTAGATGAGGAAATATTGAAAGTAGTCCCAGAGTATGAAGATTGTAAAAAAATAGCAAAAGCTCATAGATTAAGCGTTATAGAGGTTTATAGATTAGCGCAGAGTGAAGCTTTAAAGATATTTGTAAAATAAAGCAAGGAAAAAATCAACTATTATTTTGTTGTCATGACAAAATAATGCTAGTTGATTTTTTTTTGTTCAAAATGGGTAATATAATGCATGAGTAAGATAATATTTTATGTAAATGATTTGATATACTATGTGCAAGAGGAAAACCATTTCCTAAAAGTTTGTACGATAATGAGGGAGGATGAATCATGAAATTTAACAAAATGAAGAAATTTTTAGTATTATCTTGTGCAGCAATTATGACAGTAGGTATGTTAGCAGGTTGTGGTGAAAAGAAGGAAGAACAAACAGCATCTACACCAGCAGAAAAGGACACTATCGTCGTAGGATTCTCTATGGACACACTTAAAGAAGAGAGATGGCAAAAAGACAGAGACACACTTATGGCATTAGCTAAAGAGTGGGGTGTAGAGATTAAGATTCAAGCAGCTAATGGAGATGACAATAAGCAATTGTCACAGGCAGAGAACTTAATTGCTCAAGGCGTTGATGTTCTTATGGTAGCACCTCATAATGCAGAGGTAGCAGCTTCAATCGTTGATAATGCTCATGCAGAAGGTATTCCAGTATTATCATACGATAGACTTATTAAAAACTCAGATGTAGACGTTTACGTTTCATTTGATAACGAAAAAGTAGGGGAATTGCAAGCTAAGTATATAACAGGCATAGTGGATTCAGGAAACTTTGTTTATATAGGTGGAGCTCCAACAGATAACAACGCTCACTTATTTAAAAAAGGTGCTATGAACATATTGCAACCAATGATTGATGAAGGGAAAATCAATTTAGTTTATGATCAAATGTCAAAAGACTGGCAACCATCAGAAGCTCAAAAACACATGGAAAATGCACTTACAGCAAATAGCAACAAAGTAGATGCAGTTATTTGTGCAAATGATGGAACAGCTGGTGGAGCTATATCAGCATTAGCAGAGCAGCAATTAGCGGGTAAAGTACCTGTAACTGGACAAGATGCTCAAGTCGGTGCACTTCAAAGAATTGCAGAAGGACAGCAAAGCATGACAGTTTACAAGCCAATTCCTAAATTAGCTGAAAAAGCACTTAGTGTAGCTATTCAATTAGCTAAAAAAGAAGACGTTGAAACTAACTCAGCGGTTAACAATGGAAAGATTGATGTTCCATCTGTACTTTTAGAGCCAGTTGTTGTAGATAAAGAAAATATCATGGATACTATCGTAAAAGATGGATACCATCCATATGAAGAAATCTACAAAAACGTACCAGAGAGCGAAAGACCAGAAAAGAAATAGAATTATTAAATTAAATGCGGGGGAGTCCCCCTCCCCTCAATGTGGATTGGATGCTATTTTGAGAAAAATAGCTTCCAATCTTTTTTAAGAAATTGAGGAAAGGACATAGAGATGAGGCTATGGTTTTTCCTGAATGACATAAAGAATAGGGGCTATGTGATATTAATGGAGGGGAAAAGATGAGTGATTATATTTTAGAAATGCGAAACATCACCAAAGAATTTCCTGGTGTAAAAGCACTAGATCACGTTAATTTTGAAGTATCTAGAGGCGAAGTACACGCTCTATGTGGCGAAAATGGAGCTGGAAAATCTACACTTATGAAAGTTCTAAGCGGAGTTTATCCATATGGAACTTATGATGGCGACATAGTTTTAAATGGCGAAGTTCAGCAGTTTAGACACATCAAAGATTCAGAAGAAAAAAAGGTAGCAATAGTGTATCAAGAATTAGCACTAGTACCGCAAATGACAGTGGCAGAGAATATATTTTTGGCGAACGAACCACTGAAATTTGGAAAGACCACTATAGACGATGACAGATTAAATTATATGGCAAAGCAATTATTAGATAAGTTAGGTTTGGATTTATCTCCAGATACGAAAGTAGGTTCACTAGGGGTTGGCCGACAACAATTAGTGGAAATAGCTAAAGCACTTTCAAAAGATGTTGAGCTACTAATATTAGACGAACCTACAGCAGCACTTACAGATTCAGAGGTAGAGACATTATTTAGAATCATTGGAGAGCTGAGAGAAAAAGGAATTTCATTTATAATAATAACTCACAAGTTAGAAGAAATATTTGCTATAGCAGATACAGTTACTATACTTAGAGATGGTCAAACCATATCAACTCACAATATTGACGAATTAGATGAAGATGCAATTATTCAAAAAATGGTTGGTAGAGAATTAGATGAAAGATATCCAAAGATAGTTCACAAGGGAGAAGAGACAGTATTAGAGGTCAAAAACTTTACTGTAAAAGATCCATCGAATTCTGGAAGAATACTAGTTGACAACGTAAGTTTTGAAGTGAAGAAAGGTGAGATACTTGGCATTTCAGGACTAGTTGGGGCTGGTAGAACAGAACTAGTAATGGGGATATTTGGAGCTTATCCTGCATATAGTACTGGAGAGATATACCTAGATGGTGAACAAATCAAAATAAAATCTCCAAAGGATGCTATCGAAAAAGGACTAGCATTAGTAACAGAGGATAGAAAGGGAAATGGACTTATACTAGATCAGAGTATAACTATAAATACTACACTTCCTGCGCTATACAAATGCATGAACAATGGTGTAATAAATGATAGCAAGGAAATCTACCATACAAATAGATATGTAGAAGAATTGAAGACTAAAACACCAACAATAGAGCAGAAACTTAAAAACCTTTCTGGTGGTAATCAGCAAAAAGTTGTTTTAGGTAAATGGCTAATGACGGATCCAAAGGTGCTCATATTAGATGAACCTACTAGAGGAATCGATGTTGGTGCAAAATACGAAATCTACAATATAATGAATCAATTGGTAGAGCGAGGCGTAGCAGTTGTGATGATTTCATCTGAATTGCCGGAAATACTAGGTATGTCAGATAGGATACTTGTCATGCATGAAGGACAGTTTAGAGGAGAGCTTTATTATGGAGAAGCTACTCAAGAAGATGTTATGTATTTCGCAACAGGAAGGAGACGTGTAGAAAGTGAAAACTAATCTAAAAAATATAGATGTAAGAAAATATACTATGATGATTGCCTTGGTGGGAATACTAATACTATTCACATTCTTGGATAGCTCAGGAACATTTCTGAGTGCTAGAAATATGTCAAATTTAGTTAGACAAATGGCTGTAACAGCAGTACTCGCAATGGGTATGTTCATGATATTAGTTGATCTTCATATCGACTTATCACTTGGATCATTGGTTGGATTGACAGGGGGAGTTAGTGCAATACTCATGTACCAATTCAATATGAATCCTATAATTGCAATACTACTTACTATAGCACTTGGAGCACTATGTGGTGTGTTCACGGGAACTTGGGTAAACAAGGGTGTACCTGCATTTATTGCATCGCTAGGTGGAATGCTTGCTTATAGAGGGGCTATAATGGGGCTATCTAAGGGTCAATCGATACCAGTTAGCAGTGATACTTATAGATTTTTAGGAACAGCTTATTTACCAACAACAGTAGGCCTTGTAATAGGTATCGCAGCAAGTGTTGTTGTAGTTATGATGATATTTAAGAAGAGAAAAGAACGTCAAGATTTTGGTTTTAAAGTAAGACCAATGGTTGGAGAAATAGCATATAGTGTAATTTATGTAGTAAGTATAATGGGATTTGTATTCTTAATGAACTCATACAAAGGTATTCCAATGCCTATATTCATAGTATTGATATTAGGGTTATTACTTAGTTTTGTTACTAAGAAAACCAGATTTGGTAGACAGGTATTTGCAATTGGAGGAAACAAAGAAGCGGCTAAACTTTCTGGTGTAAACATCAAGAGAAGAACACTTCAGATATTTGTTATTTCAGGAGTGATGGCCTCGCTTGCAGGTATACTTCTTACAGCAAGACTTGGAACTGCAACAACAGATGCTGGTAATAGTTTCGAATTAGACGCGGTTGCATCGTGCGTAATCGGTGGAACTTCACTATTAGGTGGAGAAGGAACTATAATGGGTGCTATACTAGGAGCACTTGTAATGGCTACTATAGACAATGGTATGAGTATATTAAATACAGAGTCTTATTGGCAGCTTATAGTAAAAGGTTTGATCTTGATAGTGGCAGTATTTGTCGATATCAATTCAAAAAATAAAGCAAAGTAACCTTTCCTCAAGAAGGCTCTCTACGTGCAATTGCAGTAGAGGGCTTTTGCTATTTTTGATTATTAGGATTATATAGAAAAAAATGGCAGAAAAAAGCACTGAGATGGGTATAATAAAATAAAATACTGATTTAGAAATAAACTTAAAAGAGGGATACTATGAAACGAAGAATAGTTGTATTAATGGGAATCATGGCTATACTTACGATAATAACATTTGCCATGCAGCCAAGATTTTATACATCTCAGGAACAAAAAGAATATATTCAAACTGGAGATTATCACTTCATACTAATACTTAAAGAAAAAGATTCTTTTTGGCAAGATGTAGAGAAGGGTGCTAGGGAATATGCAAGGGCAAACAATATCACATTGTCAGTACTAAAACAAGATTACTTTGAAAAAGAAAATATTTATCAAATGATGGATAGAGCTATAGAGTCAAATCCAGATGGAATAATGGCTTATGGACTCAATAGTGAAGAGAGTGAGAATCTTATAAATAAAAGTATAGAACTAAACATACCATGGATTTGTTTAGGTGAAGATGTGCTAAAGAGCAATAGGAGTGGATACATAGGTATCAATGACTATTATGTGGGTAAACTGATGACTCGAAAAATGATAGATCATATAAACTACTATGGAGATTTGGCAATAGTTATGAATAGTGAGGAGAGTAGTTTTATACTTTCTGCGATAAAGGAAATGACAAATGAGAGGAAATACGTAAACGTAATTGAAACAGCATATATAGATATGAATAGAGTAAATACGTACAAGATAATAGAAGATATAGTGCAAAGAAATCCAGAGCTGAAAGGAATAATATGCACTGATCCTTATGCAACTTATGTAGCCGGGCAAGTTATTGTAAGGCTAAACAAAGTTGGTCAAATAAAAATTGTAGGTATAGGAGAACTAGAGGAAACACAGAGATTTGTGGAAAAAGGAGTAATTCAGGGTGCAGTTATGAGAAGTCCAGTTATTATGGGCGAAAAAGCAGTTGAGACAATGCACGATATGAAAAAAGATGAATTGGTAAATGATGCTATATTTATAGATGTAAGTTATTTTGAAGGGGGCATACATGATGAAGATGACTAGGCCTCTAACGATAAGAGAAAAGGTTATTATAAGTTATATGCTACTTATAATGATTTTAGCATGGCTTATTGGAAATCTGCTCTATTCAAATTATACGCTAGCTCAGAGCTACAATGAGCTAATGGGAGATTTAGTAGATTTAAACAATATTAGTCAAGAGATAGACAATAGCATGGAGAGTATAGATAGGTTACTTCTGACACGTTCGACTGTATATATTGACAGATATTACTCACACATGTACGATGCTGGTGCTGAAATGGTAGTATTTGAGAATGGAAATATAAGTGAAGAAAATTACTATAGAATGAAAGACTTGAGACAGCTTATGGTTAGCTATCAAGGCTATTGTGAAAAAACATATACCATAGCACTATCAAGTAATGATGAAAGGTATATAGAAAACTACAACGATGCTCAGAGAATATATGGATACATGAAAGCCCTTATACAAGAAACATATGATGGTATATCCGAAAAAGGATTTAGCAACTATGAGCAAATGGAAAATTACAATAATCTTATGTGGTGGATATTCACTATACTTTTTGTGATAATGGTTTTGGGCGCATCGGTATATGCATATGAATTTTCAAAAGAAATCACAAAGAATATTCACGAACTGACTGAGGCATCGAAGAGAATATCAAAAGGATATTTCGATCTCGTAGAGCTAAAGGGAACACCAGATGAGGAAATAAGCATACTAGCGGGAGCTTTTAACAAAATGGTTATAAATACAAGGAGGCTTATGCATGAGATACAGAGAAAGGCTGATTTAGAGAAAGAGGCTCAATTTAAAGCTCTTCAAGCTCAAATAAATCCTCACTTTTTGTTTAACACATTAAATGTGATAGACAAATTAGCACTAATAGAAGGTGCAGATAGAACCTGTGAACTTATAGAATCCCTTTCTGATTTACTCAGATACAATCTAAGAAGAATAGATGCACATGTAACATTACAAGATGAGATATACAATATTAGAGAATATGTAAATATACAAAAGGCAAGATTTAGCGATAGACTTGAATATATAGAGGACATAGATGAAAATTTATTGCCATACACATTGCCAGCGCTGAGTCTACAGCCGGTAATAGAAAATGCTTTTAAACATGGACTTGAAGGGAGCGAAGAAAAAGGAGAAATCCGATTGACTATAAAAGAATTTAATGAGAAAATCATCATAGAGGTATGGGATAATGGCAAAGGTATAGACAAAAGCGTACTTAGTGGTGAAAAAAAGAGTACATCTAAGGGGCACACCACTGGTATTGGGGTAGATAATGTAAGACAGCGTTTGAATTTATATTTTAAGGAAAAAAGTCAATTTATAATGGAAAATCATGAACAGGGAGCAGTTGTAAAAATGATTATACCAAAGGTAAGGGGAGAGGGTTATGTATAAACTACTTATAGCAGATGATGAACCTTTAGAGAGAGAAGGCATACGGGTAATAATAGAGAAATACACGGAGGATATAGATCTAGTAGGAAAGGCTAAAAACGGAAGAGAAGCGATAGAACTTACTAGAAAATATATGCCAGACATAGTATTTTTGGACATAAAAATGCCGGGAATAGATGGAATTGATGCAGCTAGAGAAATAAAGTCGATAAACCCAGATATAATAATATATATTTTGACAGCACACGATTACTTTGAATATGCAAAAGAAAGTGTGGCTATAGGAATTAACGACTATCTGCTAAAACCAGTTAGAAAACAGATTATAGTAGATAAATTAGAAGAGGCAAAAAAACTGGTAGATCAAAGGCAAAATGAAAAAAATGAAAGCTTGAAGATGAGAGAAGTACTAGGTGGAGCAAAGGATCTCATAGAAAAGAGAATGGCACACATAGTACTAGAAGACTTACTTGAAAAAGATGAAGCAGCGAAGCACCAAATAGAGCTATTAGAGTTAGATTTTAAAAACTTTTGTGTTCTCGCTATAAAATGTCAAGAGTCAACAGATTATCTAGAACTATATAACGAAGTAAAGTCTATTTACAAAAGAAATGACCAAAATTTAGTTTCGCTATATAATGATTGTGTATATTTGATATTAGCAGAAAATGAAGCTGACGAAATTGACTTACAAAATTTAGCTCTTAAAAGTGCAGAAACAGCATACAAGAGGCTTAAAAGAGCTGGATACAATGTAAAAATAGGTGTTGGATTTGGAGATCACTATAGTGAACTTAAGGAAACACTCATAGAGGCTAGAAAAATCCTTAGAAAAACAGATAAAGAAATCACAATAGTTCATGAGAGTATAGTTATAGAATCAGAAGTAAATGAAAAATTGAATGAGAAATTGTCACTAGTGAAAAAAATTCAGAGAGGAGACTTCATAGAAGAAGAGAGTGTAAAAACACAAATAGACACCTACTTTGAAGAAAGATGGAGATTTGAATTATTTGAATTACTAGTGATACTTCGAGATAGATTCTATGCTTATAAAAAGAATGTATATTTTGATGAACCCATAGACTTAATAAAAAAAGACGAAGATATGGAACTCATAAAACAATCATTCTACAGAGAAATAGAAAGGTATAGAAAAGATATTTTGTCTATAAATGACAGAATAATATTGTCTTCAAAGCAATACATCCGAAATAATTATGGAAGTGATATCACACTTGAGAAAATAGCACAAAAATTTGCGATAAGCCCTCACTATTTTTCGAAATTATTTAAACAAGAGACTGGAAAAAACTTTATAGAATTTTTAACTGAAGTTAGAATACAAGAAGCGAAAGAAAGACTCATGAATGGAACATCTATAAAAGAAGTGGCAATAGATGTCGGCTACAAGGACCCTAATTATTTTAGCAGGGTATTTAAGAGAGTTACAGGAGAGAGACCTAGCTCTTATAGCAAATAGATTGACAGACTTTTCACGCCTCTAGCGGAGAATAGATTTTTTATGTATAATTACAATAGAAAAATAATGGGAGGCAGAATTATGAAAAGCTACGGAATAATACGTGTTGCTGCAGGTGTAAACAGATTAAAGATAGCAGATCCACTTGCAAATGCACAAAATAGCATAGAACTTATAAAAAAAGCTAAGAGTCAAAAAGTACAACTACTAGTGCTTCCAGAGTTAAACATTACAGGATACACATGTGCAGATCTATTCTTCCAAGAACAATTATTAAAGCGTGTAGATCATGCAGTTGAGCTAATTAGTGAAGAGACAAAAGGATACAACGGAATAGTATATATAGGGATTCCGTATCTGTATAAGAATAGATTGTATAATTGTGCACTTGCAATTCAAAATGGCAAGTACTTAGGTCTTGCACCTAAACAATACATTCCAAACAATAAGGAATTTTACGAAAAAAGATGGTTTACATCTGGAGACAAGGTACTAGAGAAGACTGTATTTGTAGAATACAGAGGGCAGAATATACCATTTGGTAGATTCTTACTGGAAGATTCGCAGACTAAAGCTATAATTGGAGCAGAAATATGTGAAGACTTGTGGGCACCTATACCACCATCTAGCATATTGGCATTAAATGGAGCAAATATAATAGTCAATCTATCGGCAAGTAATGAATTAGTTGCCAAAAGCGAATACAGAAGAGATTTGGTAAAAAATCAAAGTGCGAGATTACAATGTGCCTATATTTACTCATCATCTGGCGTTGATGAAGCAACTAATGATGTAGTATTTGGTGGGGACACCCTCATATTTGAAAATGGCAGGTCGTTAGCGATAGGAGAGCGATTTAAAAGAGAGAGCTTTTTAACTATAGCAGATGTAGATGTCGAACAATTAAACTTTGAAAGAATGAGTTCTAAAACGTTTGCAGATTGTAGCATAAACTATGAACTGGACATAGAGCGAGTGATAGTAAAACCATTAGTGGAAATAGAAGATTTAAAAGAAAGCTACAGAACATATGATAAAAATCCATTTGTACCAGGAGAAAATCAAGATAGAGCTAAGAGATGCAGAGAAATATTCGAGATACAATCAAGTGCACTTGCAAAGAGACTTGAACACATAGGATCACCTAAGGCGGTCATAGGTATATCTGGAGGTCTTGATTCGACTTTAGCGCTATTAGTTGTAGTAGAAACATTTAAAAAACTAAAAAGACCACTTACGGATATAGTTGGCATAACTATGCCTGGATTTGGAACTACAGATAGAACATATGACAATGCTATAGATTTGATGAAATCACTTGGCATAACACATAGAGAAGTAGATATAAAGAAATCTGTTAGACAGCACTTTGATGATATAAATCATGACGAATCAATTCACGATATAACATATGAGAATTGTCAAGCAAGAGAGAGAACTCAAATACTAATGGACGTTTCAAATCAAGTCAAAGGACTGGTAATAGGAACAGGAGATTTATCAGAAGTTGCACTCGGCTGGTCTACTTACAATGGAGATCACATGTCTATGTATGCAGTAAATGTAAGTGTACCTAAGACTCTAATACAATATGTAGTAAGATGGGTTTTAGAAGAACGCTTAGAAGAAAATGAATCTAAAAAAGTACTTGAAAGAGCGCTTAGAGACATATTAGATACACCTATAAGCCCTGAATTATTGCCACCAGATGAGACAGGGAATATAAAGCAAAAGACAGAAGATACAGTAGGGCCTTATATACTACATGATTTCTTTTTGTATCATACTGTTCGTGGTGGAGTTAGAAAAGAAAAATTAAGAGCTATGGCTCTGAAAACCTTCCAAGAAGATTATAAGCCTGAAATAATAGATAAATGGCTTAATCACTTCTATAGAAGATTTTTTACTCAGCAGTTTAAAAGAACTTGCATACCTGATGGACCCAAAGTAGGATCGGTATCCCTATCACCTAGAGGCGATTGGAGAATGGCAACAGATTCTAGTTTTGGAGCTTGGATGGATTGATTTTGCAATAAGTTTTTGTAGCAAATTTATTAATAGTTTCTTCTAGAGCTTCACCGGCTTCAAAGATTACAGGATTACATCCTACATCTTCACGGCGGTGGAGCTCTTTTAATTTTTCACAATGAGTACATGATAGTCGCTTTTTAAAATTTTCGAAAAAATATGCATTTATCTCTTTTAAAATTTCAGAATCGTGAGCACGTTTTTCAGTAAAAACCACACCTATAATTGCAAGTCCGCCAGTTAGAGCACCGCAGGCTTCATCTTGATACATTCCTCCACTAAATGGAGCCATAGCATGGAAAAAATCTTCAGACAGATCAAGAGAATAAGCATCAGATGCAGCCATAACAATAGTTTCAGAGCAGCTTAAATCATACAAATCCTTGTTTCTATATTTTTCTATAAATTGTTCTAACATATAAATACCTCCTAAAATATTTGATGGCTATATTATAGCACAGAGAAGTGAAATATTTACTACAAAAAGATAGATACAAATAGAACGTAAAATTTGAGATTATTTGCGAAAAAGGGTATAGTGTTAGAAGAGATATCAGAAATATAATTCGAACTGGGGGAAGATATATGGGTAAATTATCCGAAATGCCAAACATAGGTAAAGTTTTGGAGGGCAAATTAGAAAGAGCAGGTATAGACAATCCATCCGACTTAGTAGTATTTGGCAGCAAAGCTAGCTTTGAGAGAATCAAAAAAGCTGACCAAAGCGCATGTCTAAACACATTATATGCTCTAGAAGGTGCTATACAGGGAATTCGCTGGCATGGATTAGATGAAGTAAAGAAATCAGAATTAAAGGAATTTTATAGAAAGCACTATGGAAATAAATAGTGATTGATGAAAAATATTGATTAATAGAAAATGCTGATTAAGGAATAAAGCTGAGAATAGTAGAATAGTTTAACTCTACAGATTCTCAGCTTCTATTATGCTAATTTTTTATAGAAGTATTGATATTGTACTCATCAGAAAATTGTTTTTTATAAAGACTATAATACGCACCTTTTTTGTTCAACAATTCCTTGTGAGATCCAATTTCAACTATGCTACCATTTTTTAGAACCAAAATTCTATCAGCATTTCTAATGGTAGAAAGTCTGTGAGCTACTATAAAACTAGTTCTTCCATGCAAAACTTCATCTATAGCTTTTTGAATCAAAACTTCAGTTTCAGTATCGATAGAAGAAGTAGCTTCATCTAGTATAAACAAAGCAGGATCACAGAGTATAGCCCTTGCAAACGAAATTAATTGTTTTTGACCAGTTGACAATCGGCTACCACCTTCACCGACTTCTGTATCATATCCATTTTCAAGTTTTGATATAAAACTATGAGCTTTTACCATTTTAGCAGCTCGTATCATCTCTAATTCGCTAGCATCAGGATTAGAATACAATATATTATCTCGTATAGTTCCGCTAAATAGATGCGGCGATTGAAGTACGTAACCTATGTTAGAATGGAGCCATTTTTGAGGTATATCTCTTATGTCGATACCATCTATAGAAAGAGTACCAGAAGTAGCTTCATAAAATCTACATACCAGATTAACTATAGTACTTTTGCCAGATCCAGTTTCGCCAACTAAAGCAATAGTTTCTCCCGCATTTACATTTAAAGAAAAATCTTTTAGAACAGATTCTTCCTCTACATAGTGAAAATCAACATGATCAAAACAGACATTTCCCTTTATGGTTGGCAATTCATCTCCATAAGACTCTAAAGAAATTCTATCTTTTATATCAGATTCAGTTTCGATCAAAGACAAAATTCTTTCAGCAGAAGCCTGGGAATTTTGAAGTTCTGCAAATATCCTTGCAAGATCTTGTATAGGATCAAAGAAAAGTACGGTATAATTTATAAATAAAATTAAAGTACCAGGCATTAATGTTCCCACTGACATCTCATATCCACCATAAGTCATAACCAAAGCAGTTCCAATACTTCCAAGAATCAATACAACTGGAAGATATAGTGAAGAGAATATGGCAGCTCTAACAGAAGAGTTCTTCATTTTGCTAGTAAGTGACTCAAAAGAATTAAGATGGCTATCTTCTAAAACCAAAGTTTTAGTAGTTTTAGCGCCCATGATACCTTCACTGAATGCTCCAGTAATTTTTGAATTTGTCTTTCGAACTTTTCTATATGATTTAAGTATCTTTTTTTGAAAATATATACTTACAATTATCAAAATAGGTATGACAGCTAGTGTCATTAGACCAAGCTTGAAATTAGCTATGAGCATCACGACGGCAATTATTGCCATCATAGAATTAGCCCAAATCATATCGACTAATCCCCAAGAAATAGTAGAGCTCAATTTCTCAATATCAGAAGTCATTCTAGCCATTATCCAGCCAGTTGGTGTCTTATCATAATATGAAAACGAGAGCTCTTGAAGTTTTTTAAATCCATCTTTTCGTATTTCATAATTGAGTCCCATTTCTATCTTGCCAGCTATTGCTATTAGAAAATATACATTGACACTTTGAATTAGAATCAATACTCCGTAAGCGGCGCTAAATAAGCCTAATTTATCTAGTTCTTTTGGTATGATAATATAGTCGATGACGTATTTTGTGAGAAGAGGGAGTGCGGCATCTATTCCCGCAACTCCAACCATCACAATGGCTAATAATATAGCATCTTTTTTATAGGCTTTACCGTAACGAATTAGTTTTTTCCATAGCCTTAAATCTACTTTCTTGTTGTAATTTTGTTCTTTAAATTCAGCCATAATTATCCCTCCTTAGACTGAAAGAGGAAGTTCATCATCTAAATTGTTTTGTAAATTGTGTATTCGATGATAAATACCTTTATTTGCTATGAGTTCTTCATGATTACCAGATTCCATAATTTTTCCATTTTCTAACACCAATATCAAATCAGCCTCAGATAAACTAGAAACCCTATGAGAAATGATAATCTTTGTTGCATTTCTGTTTACAGATTGTAGAGCGGTTCTTATATTTAAATCTGTTTCGGTATCAACAGCACTTAGTGAATCGTCAAATATGAGTATAGGACAATTAGTAAGTATAGTTCTCGCTATTGCAACTCTTTGCTTTTGACCACCAGAGAGAGAAACTCCCTTTTCACCGACAAGAGTATCGTAACTTTTATCAAAACCCTCTATTACATCGTGAACACAGGCAATTTGAGCAGCAGCTATAATTTCTTCTTCAGTAGCATTTGGTCTTGCTATCTTGATATTTTCAGATAAAGTTTTGGCATATAGAAATGGTTCCTGGAGAACTAAACCAATCTGCTTTCTTATAAATGGTTTGTTGAAACTATTTAATTCGACACCATCTATTTTGATACTACCGCTTTTATAGTCATACAATCTAGTCAGTAAGTGAACTAATGATGATTTTCCAGAGCCAGTAGAACCTAAAATTGCTAGAGTTTGACCAGCTTTGATTTTGAAAGATATGTTGTTTAGCACATCGCTATCATCATCATAAGAGAAACACACATTGTCAAAAGTGATATTTCCGTTTACATTTACATCTTTTTTGCCGGTTTCAAAATCTTCAGCAGGAATTTCTAAAATATCGTGAATACGGCCTAGAGAAACAGTAGCTTTACCCATATCTGCTAGAATTCTTCCCATTTGACGCACTGGCCAAAGAAGCATATTTTCATAAGTTATAAATACACTCAAAGTACCAAGCGTTATCTCACCTATATAAGTTAGGTAAGAGCCATAAACTAGAACGATTGCAGCTTGAGTCAAGCATAGAAAATCGGATGAAGACCAGTAAATAGCCAATAATTTTATTAATTTATAAGTTAAATCAGTAAAATTCTTATTTTTTTCATCGAATTTATCAATTTCCAATTCCTCTTTTGCAAAAGCCCTTACAACGCGGACTCCAGTTATATTCTCTTGCAATGTAGTCGATAATTTTCCCTCAGCTTCATCAGATTTAGAGAAAAATTCTTTTACTTTCACAAAAAATATGAATGAAAATAAGAATATAAAAGGCACTATAGACATGGCAACAAGTGTCAATTTGACATTTAGACTCAACATGATAGCTATAGAACAAATCAGCATAAATACAGCTTGACCTATTGTAACAAATTGAGTAGCCAAAAATTTTCTTATAGTTTCAACATCAGAGGTACAGCGCTGAATTAAATCACCGGTTTCAGCCTTTACATGATTATCGTATGGAAGTCTTTGAAGATGGTCATAAAGAGCTTCCCTCATTTGTCTTGCGCTATCTTCAGAGGCTTGAGCTGCTAATTTTCCTTTGTAATACATGAAGAAACCTCTGATTGCAGTAAAAAATATTATAATAAATCCAATAATCCATAAGTTGTCATATAAAAAGTCTATTCCACCAATATAATTTATGACATCTGTTATTATGCCAGATTCTAATGGTTTATCTAGAAGTATTGAATCTATAGTTGTTCTTATAATAAGTGGATTAATCATTGAAAAAAGTGTAGCTAGAGCGACAGCTCCCATAGCTAGTAAATATCTGAGCTTGTTACGCTTCAAAAATACTGAAATTTTCTTTATAGTAGTCATGAAATCATCTCCTTGTGAATAAATTTTCCGGGTACGAGTTGAGTATAGGTGGAGTTCTAACCTTTTTTAAATTTGATCGGTTCTTGTTTTTTAAAACATTTGACATAGCAAAACCTCCTTTTTTGTATAAAAAAACCACAGGTATTCACCTGTGGTGGAGTAGAACTAGACAAAGGTACAAAAAAACCACAGGCTAGATGACCTGTGGTAATTAGCAGAAAAATTTACTTATCAGATCATCCGATTATGAAATTGGTCAGACTGGTCCCCAAAAAAGCCCAAATCCGCAAAATTAAACGCAAAAATCCCATATAGAGCGCGAGCAAGCACACGTACAGAAAGATTCATATTAACTTTAACAGAATTTCTAATTGAGTTAGTAATGCTTAAATCGTTATAAACCAAAGTATTCATAATCGGACCTCCTTTCGTAAATTAAAATTTTTAATCAAGTCGTAAAAATCAGAATATTTTCACGTACGCTTAGATTATACCCTTTAATTTAAAAAAAGTAATAAAAAAACCATATTTGTAACCTTATTGTAATATTTGCGAAACAAAATAGTTGTTCATTGTTTCGCTTAGATGACAAATGTGAAAAAATATTTGACAAAACGGGTATAGAGAAACTAGAATGAGATAAGACAAAGGTCAGTTTGAATATAAAAAAGGAGTGGTGACTCATGCTAGAGTACGATGATAATGTAGTAAATAAGGGATTTGAGAAGAAAATATTACACAGGTTCTAGGCATTCTACCAGAATTTATTAGACTATTGGGTTAAAGCTGAAGTGTTTTGCCACAAACTTTGATAGATCTATTTCTTTTGGAAGAACCGCTAGAAGGTTCTTTTTTTGTACCCAAATTGAGAACATAGGTTTGGCGCATATGTTAAAAGAACCAAAAGAGGGAGGAATAGATTTTGGAAATTACTAAAAAAATCAAAAAATCATTGGAGCCTTATATGGGGCTACCTAGGGAAGTATATGTCATATTTATATCGAGAATGGTCAATGCAATGGGAGCATTTGTATGGCCTATGATGACGCTTTTACTCACTAGTAAAATTGGACTTAGCGAAAAAGAAGCTGGTTGGTATATGATGCTACCGGGAATATTTTTTATATTTGCAAGTTTACTAGGAGGTAAGTTAGCAGATGTGTTCGGAAGAAAGGTTATAATAGTTACACTTGAATTAATAGCAGCAGGTTTGTATATCATGTGTGGTTTTATAGAGCCATCCATGACGACATATTATTTGATAATGGCAGCAGGTTTTTGTTATGGAGTAGCAGATCCAGCTCATGGCGCACTAATTGCAGATATAACGACACCTGAAAATAGAGATGCAGCTTACGCACTTTCTTATATGGGTTTCAATCTAGGATTTGCAATTGGGCCAGCTATTGGTGGATGGTTATTTGAAAACAATTTACACTGGTTTTTCTGGGGAGATGCAATTACTGCAATAATAGCCATAACACTTCTCATGATTTTTGTAAAAGAGACTATACATTTGACCAAAGAGGATGTTGGAGTAGACCGCCAACTTGAAAAACAAGAGCAAGGTTCTATAATAAAGGTATTATTGAAGAGACCAGTTTTAATTGGATTTGCATTTATAATGTTTGGATACAATTTTGTATACGCACAGTGGAGTTTCATGGTTCCGATTCATACAGACTTAGTTGTTGAAGAGGGAGCAAAGTGGTATGGATTTTTATCTAGTTTCAACGGATTTGTTGTTATAGCTTGTACGCCGTTGATTACACTTATACTTCACAAACTAAAAACAATACAGAGAATAGTAGTAGGCGGATTATTGTATATAGCAGGATATCTATTTTTTATACTGACACAAAATATAGCATTTTTCTTCATCGGTGTAGGAATATTTACTCTAGGAGAGATAGCAGTCACTGTAAATGCAATGCCATTTATAGCAAACCATACGCCATCTAGTCATAGAGGTCGAATGAATGCTATAATACCTATGATATCAGGATTAGGATTCACTATATCACCTATGATTATGGGAAATGTAATTGAGAGTACTAATATTACAACTGCATGGTGGTTCGTATGCATCATCATGGTTGTATTTAGTGTATTCATGGTATTGCTAGGTCATTTTGATGAAAAAAGCAAAGCGACTAATATGACAAACGAAGCTGAAAAAGTAGAGACAGTATAAAAAGTATAAACGACATAGATTTATTTACGAGCAAGACTATATGTAAAATATAAAGAAAAAACACAAAAAGCATTGATATCAACGTGATTACTCTTGTTATCAATGCTTTTATATTGCATTAAAGTGTGATATTCTAAGGTAAGGAAACAGTCGGTTAAGGATATGGGGGTTGTCGTGTAAATGAATGGTATTGCAGAAAAAATAAAAAAAGCTAGACAAATGAAAGGTTATACGTTGAAAGAGATGAATGCGCGAACAGGATTGTCTGTTAGTTTCTTGTCTCAAGTAGAAAATGGCAGTTCATCACTAGCGATTACATCACTAAAGAAAATAGCAGATGCGCTTGAAGTACCTATAAAAGCCTTTTTTGATGATTATGAGGAACATTCATATGTAACAAAATCAGAAGAACAGCATCCGTTTAAGCTAGAAAAAGCAAATATAGAATATAGAAGACTCAGTGGAGACTTTCCAGATAGAAAAATAGAGACTATATTAGTTAAAATGGGGAGTAACGAGAAGCATAGAGAAATATTCACACATCCAGGTGAAGAATTAGTATACATATTAGAAGGAGTACTAATAGTAAATCTTGATGGAAAAGAATATCTTTTGAAAAAAGGAGACACTATGCATTACCCATCTAATATACCTCATTTTTGGATAAACCCGATAGATAGGGAAAATAAATTTTTAAGCACAACAACTCAAGTGTTTTTCTAAAAACAAAAATAGCATTTTAATATTATTGTGGAATCATACACATACAATCTTTTAAAAACCACTTATAGCCGCTAAAATATATTTTGCGGTAGAGTGGTTTTTTATTGTGAAAAATAGAAATCACAAATAATTCTTGTATAGATGAAAAAAATTTACTATAACAGTAAAAATGCCTTGGCATTATTTTAAAAATTGTGATAATATTGAAATTAGTAAGAAGTCAATTATAAAATAAGAGGTGAAATAAATGAATCAAAAAAGATTAAATGTAATTTTAGGAAAAATGCAGGAAAAGGGTTTAGACCAAGTAGTAATTACTTCTCCAGAGTCAATATTCTATTTATTAGATGAGTGGATTCACCCAGGCGAGCGTATGTTAGCACTTTATTTAAACAAACAAGGCGAGACAAAATTATTCTTAAACGAATTATTCCCTATATCAAAAGATTTAGGTGTAGAGATTCAACATTACAACGATACAGAAGATCCAATTGAATACTTAACAAAAATAGTTAGTGGAAATACAGCTCTTGGAATCGACAAAGAGTGGCCATCACATTTCTTAATCAGATTGATGAAGAAAATGCCAGAACTCAAAGTAGAGATAGGTTCAGAATCAGTAGATGAAGCTAGAATGATCAAAGATGAAGATGAAAGAGAACTTTTGAGAAAAGCATCTCAAATAAACGATAAAGTAATGGCTGAAGCAATAGAATTAGTAAAAGCAGGACATTCAGAAGTAGAAGTTGGAAAGAGATTGGCGGATGTATATGCAAAATACGATACACCAGCATTCTCATTTGATCCACTTATTTGCTATGGTGAAAATGCAGCTGAGCCACATCATAGTTCTGATGAAACAAAATGGAATGAAAATGAATGTGTAATTATAGATATTGGTGGACTTACAAATAGTTATGCTTCAGATATGACTAGAAGTATATTCTTAGGTGAACCAAATGAAGAATACAAAAAAATATACAATCTAGTAAAAGAAGCAAATGCAGCTGGTATAGCAGCAGTTAAACCAGGTGCAAAATTTAGCGATATAGATAAGGCAGCTAGAAAAGTAATTGAAGACGGAGGATATGGACCATACTTCACACATAGAACTGGTCACAACGTAGGTATCTGCGTACATGAAGCGCCAGATGTTAGCATGACAAATGACATGGAAGTCAAAGAAGGAATGGTATTCTCAGTAGAGCCAGGAATTTATCTTACTGGAAAATACGGAGTTAGAATAGAAGACCTAGTATTAGTTACAAAAGACGGCTGTGAAGTATTAAATAGCTATCCAAAGGACTTACAAATAGTAAAGTAAATAATAGAAATACAAATTTAAATTAACTTCAAAAAGGGTCAAGTCTGAAATTTCAAATAACCCAAACGTTAGATGAAATCTCAGACTTGACCCTTTTTTATATTATATAACAGTAGTTTACAGCTCTTTTGGTGCATAAATATGGAAAGTAGTTCCAACTCCGATCTCGCTTTCGCACCAAATATCTCCACCAAGTTGTTCAGTTACAATAGTGTATACGAGATTTAGCCCTATTCCAGAACCTCCCTGTCCACGTCGAGTAGTAAAAAATGGATCAAATATCTTGGTTACATTTTCTTCGGGTATACCTATACCAGAATCTGCAAAATCAAGGAATACACTATCATCTTCTTCCCATATTCTTATCAATATAGTCCCATTAGTGTCATCGGTAAAAGCATGTATCAGAGAATTCATCAGCAGATTTGTAATTATTTGAGAATACGCTCCTGGATAACTATTTACAAAAATTTCTCCATCACAATCTACTATGATATCATGTCCAGAATTTTTGTATTCGTGTTTCAAACTAAATAATGTAGACTCTATATACTCATGGAGATCAAATCTAGTCATAATATTTGCATGTTGATCGACAGCCATTTGTTTGAAGTTTCTAACGAGCTCAGCTGCTCGATTCAAAGTTATAGACAGCATATTTGCAGATTCATCCATGTGATCCATGTAATTTAGCAAAGTCTTCTTCGACATTTTTTGATCTAGCAACATAGCCCTGTTTTTTTCGTTTAAATTCAATATATGAGAAACAGTAGTTATACTTGCACCAAGTGGCGTATTTATTTCATGAGTTACGCCAGATACTATATTGCCAAGTGCAGCCATTTTTTCAGATTCAAGCAATTGCCTTTGAGTCTTATTTAAAGTTTCGATAGAATCCTGTAATTCACGAGTTCTGTGCTCTACTCTCTTCTCTAATTCAGCTTCTATTTGTTTTCTTGAAGTTATTTCCTTATTTAGAGTAGTCAGCATGTAATTGAATTGAGTAGCTAGTATACCAGTTTCATCATTATTTGAAACATCTAAAGAGTCTATCTCATAATCGCCCTCAGCAACCTTGCTTATAGAATTTGTCAATTTAGATATTGGGTTTAGTATAGAATTTGATAAATAAAATACCAAAGAGAGTCCCACTAGAGACGTTATAAAAAACATGAAAATTGTTAAACTCAAAATGGAATTTGCACCTCTGTTAAAATCTTCTAGATAGATACTTGCTACTATAACCCAGTTCCAATTTTTATCGAATTCAGAGTAATTTGTCTTGGGAGCTATCACATCAGAGTATGGTAAAACCCAGTGATAATTTGTAAATCCACCTCCATCTATTGCTTTTTCTATCATTTCACGCACTATGAAATGAGAAGAATCAGCCATATCGGTAGAATCATATAGATAAGCTCCTTCAAGTGTAGGATGAGCTATTTCATATCCGTCAGTATCTAGTATGAAAAAATAACCATGCTCACCTAGTTTTAAATTGTTATTTATAGGTCTAGTACCATCATCAGCCATAGGGCCTAGTATCAATTGCTTTATATCTTCTTGTGCTTCTTCTAGTGTTAGTTGACCAGATACAACTTCATTTTGCCTGATATTTATAGCTTCCTTTATCATTCGAACTCCATTTTGCATGACTATTTTTCCAGATTCGGCTAATTCAGTTGATGCACTAGAATATGAAACATAGCCAATGATTCCGTTTGAAAGGAGAATTAATATTGAAAACGTTAATATGAACTTATATCGTATTGAAAATTTTCTGTTTTGATCATTCATTTATCAAATCTCCTTTCTGTGTTGTAACAAAGCAATAGGCAATTTCATAACCAAATTAGAGGAATTATCCTCAGCAATATCAAAAAATACAGAACCATTCAGTGTTTTATTTACGATGTTTTGTACAATAGTGAGTCCCAAACCAGAATGAGAATCAGGCATACTAGTGTAAAACGGCTTAAACATTTCATCATTTAATCTGTCACTAGCGTAGCTTTCTCGATACTCTACAAATATATTATTATCATTCTTATAAAGCCTTATAGAGACAAAAATGCCATCAGATCCAAATTCTATTGTATTGTCATAGAGCTGCTCAAATATTATATTAAAAGCATTAGGGTAAGAATCTATAGTAATATCAGCTAAAGCTAGAGAAATCGGGACGGGGTGTTCGAGCATTGGATGTTCGAAATGATGTCTGGCGATTTCTTTCAAATGAGCATTTAATGAAAAAACTTTTCGCTCACCTATAGATTGACTTCCTGATAATAACTTAAATGATTTTATCAACTTATCAACTCTTTTCAGATTGTTCTCCAAAAGTGTTGTAGATTCATCAATTTTTTTTACGAATGATATTAAATTTTTCTTAGACAATTTATTTTCCGATAGTTTCTGCACCAGCTCCTCATATATAAATCGAATATGCGAAACAGAGGAAATAGAAACGCCGAGAGGAGTATTTATATTATGAGCTACCCCAGCTACAAGATGATTCAATGATCCTAGAAGTTCTGCTTTGATAGCAGTTTCTTTTGTTTCATTTAGTAAATCTATAGTCTTTTGGAGTTCAAGCGTTCTTTCAGACACCTTTTGTTCCAAATTCATAGTAAGCTGCTTTAGTTCAGATATATCAGTGATTATACCAAATGAACCGTAAATATCTCCGAAATCATCGATTAGTGGAGTTGCATTTATTAGAGTGTAGAGCGTTTCATTTGACTTTGTCAAAAATTCCATTTCATAACTATCTTCTAACCCCATCTTTCTATCCGTTATTTTACTTGAAAGCAAATCTTTACTTTTAGAATCCAATAGCTCATACATATTCATGCTTAAAAGCTCCTCTTGAGAATAACCAAGTATTATAGCAAGCTCAGGGTTCACGTCTTTTATCTCACCATTTAGATTTATTTCTAGAAATCCCTCATTCATAGTTTCTAATATGGTTTTCAATCGTTTTTCATTTGCTCGAATCAATTCTTTCGATTCATTATTTTCAACGATTTGAAGCTTCAGCTGATCTTGTTGACCTTTGATATCATCCAAGAAATGGTTGTAGTAGCGACTTAGCGTACCGATTTCATCATCGTATTTATAATGGAAATATGCATCTAAGTTGCCTTTAGAACCATTTTGCATTTGATTTGAAAACTGTTCTAGCGGCTTACTAATAATACGGCTAGCCCTTTCGTTTATCAAAACTATTAGAACAAAAGAAGCCAAAGTTGTTAATATAAGTAGTTTTTGAACATCAAAAAGAGGAGAATAAAACTCTTCAGAATATCCAGAAGAAGTTACAATCCAATTGTACTCAGGTATAAATTCAAATACTGCCAACTTTTCTCTAAACTCATCCTCATTTGGATTTTTCCATGGATATGTGTAAACTCCAGTCTTTTTGTTGAAAATATAAAATATAGAATCATATCTTGGGTCATCCTTAGCATCCAGAATGTTTACATCTTGTAAAAACGGATGGATGATGAATTTACCATCATTTCCAATTACATAAGAATAACCTGTTTTTCCAAATTTTTTGGATAGAAAAGATTCTTCAAAGTCATGTATGTTTATAAGATCTGTGAATTCTTCTCTATAACTAGATGCAGATATAATCCAGTCCCAAGGTTCAAAGTAAGTCATGTATAGGGCTTTCGGGCGAGTTTTTGTATCCTCTGGATTTTTCCAATCATATTCTATATACCCCGTTTTTAATTCAATTTGTTTTTTACCGAAATCGAAAGTTTCGATTGAGGTTTCAACTAGTTCATCCACTGGATGAACCTCTAATATACCCTCAGAATCAACTATGTATAGATAACCTGTTGAACCTATTGTTGGTTCAAGTAACAATTTAGATACCTCAGTTTTAGCCTCTTCTAAAGTCATTTCACCTGAGAGATAACGTTTGTGATAATTTTCAGCAATGTGCTTGTAATTGTCAGCTAGTGTCCTAAGGTGGTTTTTTATGGAAGTATCAGCAGCTGTTTTAACCATATCGACCATGCTAGAAGTTGAAAGCTCAAGATGAGTTCCTATGCTGGTTTCAAGCTCAGCTTTGTAATTAGAGTACGTTATTATATTAAAAATAGAAAAGCTAAATATAAATATGGTGGAGTATAATAGCATTAGCTTGTATTTTATTTTTAAATTTTTAAAGTAGTTCATTAAATTACCACCTTTCATATATAAAAATTACCCAGAATTATTGGTTAAATGCATAAAAAATAATCATAAAATACACTAATTAAATACTATTTGGGTAAAAAGGATAAAAGGGAAGTTTTAGAATGGAGGTCAATATGGATCGAAAACCATTAATACAAACAAAGCTCTTATCAAAGCATTATCAGATGGGAGAAGTAGAAGTCAAAGCACTTAACAAAGTAGATTTACAAATTTATAGTGGTGAATTTGTAGTTATAGTAGGCCCTAGTGGTTCGGGCAAAAGTACATTATTGAATATGATAGGAGGAATGGACTTACCTAGTGAGGGAGATGTCTATTTCAAAGAAGAATGTATAACTCACTATAGCGATAAACAATTGACTGAGTACAGGAGGCACAAAATAGGTTTTGTGTTTCAATTTTACAACTTAATGGCAAACCTTACAGCTAGAGAAAATATAGAACTCGCTACGGAAATTACTACAGATGCATTGGAAATAGATAGCATAATAGAAAACCTAGGACTATCAGAGCGAAAAAGTCACTTTCCATCACAGATGAGTGGAGGTGAGCAACAGAGGGTTGCGATTGCGAGAGCCATTGCAAAAAATCCAGAGGTAATACTTTGTGATGAACCTACAGGAGCACTTGATTTTGAAACTGGAATATCGATACTATCAGTACTCAAAAAAATAAATAAAGAATATGGAAAGACCGTTATAGTAATTACTCACAATGCGGGCATATCGAAGATGGCAAATAGAGTCATAAAGATGAGAAGTGGAAAGATAATAAAAGACGAGTACAATCCATCACCGATAGCTCCTGAAAGGATTGAGTGGTAATGAGAAAGATTAATATCAGGCTTTGGAGGCGGTTGAAACAAACAAAAGGACAATTTGCAGCTATCGTAGGATTAGTAGCAATAGGTATACTTGCATATGTAACGATGAACATGGCAATTATAAACCTTGAGAACTCGCTATATCTATACTATAGTGATCAAAACTTTGCAGATTTATTTGCAGAAGTTGTTAGAATACCAGAGAGCAAAGTTGACATACTTGAGAAGGCAGAAGGAATAAAATTAGTCGAAGGAAGAATTACCCAGGACATACTCATGAAGACAGATGATGAATCGAAAGTCAAATTAAGACTGATATCTGAAAAAGAGAATGGACATATAAATAAACTATACTACAACGATGGAGGCCCGATAAAAAATACCAGAAGAGATATATTGGTTATAAAACAATTCGCAAATGCTAGAAATATAGCAGTTGGAGATGAAATGGAGATAAGCTTATCGGGAAAGACATACAAATTCTACGTAAAAGGTATAGTTTCAAGTCCAGAGTTCGTATATCTCATGGAGAGTGAGCAGAGCATGATGCCTATGCCAGACCAATTTGGAATAGTATACCTAAATGAAGAAATAGTTCAAGAACTATTGGGATATGGAGACTATTACAACGAATTGGTAATGAAAGTTCAGGCGGGTAGAGACTTAGATTATACAAAAGAAAAATTTGAGCATAAAATAGAAAAATACGGTTTGAAAAGACTCTTTACTATGAAAGATCAACTAAGTCACAACATGGTAAATGAAGAAATTCAAGGTGTGAAAAAGACTGCAAATGTAGTGCCTATAATATTTTTAGGTGCAGCAGCTATGACTATAGCTCTAATGATCTCTCGGATAGTAAAAAACGATAGAATGTCTATTGGAGTTATGAAAGCGCTTGGATATACAAATATAGAGATACTAATGCACTACACAGCTTATTCACTAATTATAGGTATTGTCGGAGCTATGGTTGGAATACTAATAGGTACACCGCTTTCAGGAGCATATGCGGAGATGTACAAAGAATTTTTTGATATTCCATATTTGAAAATTGTAATTTACTACAATTACGCATTTTTAGGAATACTACTTAGTGGAGCATTTTGTGTAGTATCTGGAGTCATGGGAGCACGAAGAATAGTACAAATAGCACCAGCAGAATCCATGAGACCAGAAGCGCCCAAAAAAGCACATGCAATATATATAGATAAAATAAATGGTATATGGAAGCATTTATCGTTTTCTTGGAAAATGGTGATGAGAAACATGCTGAGAAGCAAAAAAAGATTTCTATTTATAATATTTGGTATAGCGCTATCTTTTGCAAATATACTATTTATACTTAACATGATAAGCTCCGTCTACGTACTATTTGATTTGCAATTTGAAGAATACCAGCAGATAGACTACGTAGTAAACTTTACACAGCCAATACATGAAAGGGCAGTATTGCAGATAGATGAGCTAATAGATGCAAAAAATATAGAAGCTAGGGTAGAGTACCCATACAATTTGAAGAGCAAGTGGAGAGATAAGGTTGTAAACGTCATAGGAGTAAAGGCGAATACACCATTTTATAATCTTCAGACATTAGGAGGAAAAAGAGTTCAAATAGAAAGCGGAGGAATATACTTAAGCGAAGCACTTGCAAAGAAACTAAGAGTGGGAATAGGAGACAAAATAACAATAGAATCATTCCTACCTGAAAGAGAAGACTTAGATATAAGAGTGAAAGCCATTGTAGAGCAGGCGCTAGGAGCAAATGCATACATGGAGATAAAAGATATGCAAAAAACACTAGTAGATCCTCAGATGATAACATCTGTCATGGTAAATAGTAAAGATGATGTGAAAGACAAACTTGAGGATGTAAAAAACATAATGAATGTTCAATCGGACGATGACTACAAAGATATGTTCGACCAATTTTTAGGACTCATGATAACATCTACTACTATTATGGTTATAATGGCAGGATTTATAGGATTTGCTATAATTTATTCATCTACAGTAGTAAATATAAATGAACGAAGATTGGAACTAGCCTCACTTAGAATATTAGGTTTTTCTAAAGATGGATTGTACAAAATAATGAAAAAAGAGAATTATATCATGGCTACGCTAGGACTCATACTAGGAGTTCCAATGGGCAATGCTATGTCAGAGGCTGTTATGACAGCATTTAGCACAGAATTATATACCATGAAAGTCTATTTCGATTTCAGAGTTTATGTGGTATCAGCTGTACTTACTCTCATGTTTATAGCATTGGCACAGGGATTTGCAAAGAGAAAAATACACCATATAAACTTCATAGAAGCACTTAAAAATAGAATGACTTAGGGGAGGTTAGAGTGAGATGAAAAAGAAATATATCATAGGAACTGTAGTGGCACTTGCTGTAATTGGTGCAGGGATATACTCAACATCAAATCAAAGTCTGCCAGTTGAGACGTACGAAGTGAAAGAGATAGAACATCTAGAAAAATTTGTAGAAGAAACAGCAGTAGTAAAAGCAAGAGAACAACAAGAGGTTTACGCCATAAATCCAGGAGAGCTCACAGATATCTACGTTAGAGAAGGACAAAATGTTGATTCAGAAGTGTTACTTGGAAAACTAGATGAGCAGAATATAAAATTGCAACTAGAGCAGTTGCAGGCAAACAAAACAGAGTTAGATGCACTTTATAAAGAAACATTAAAACCTGCAGATTGGCAAGTTGTACAGGAAGCTAAGAGCAGTCTAGAAATAGCTACGAGCAACTATCAAAAAGCTCAGAAAGATTTTGAAACTGCAAAAGCACTTTATGCTAGTGGTGCAATGGATTTGAGTACATTCAACCAGCATCAAAATGCATATGAAGTCCAGAAAAACAATGTAAATATAGCGAAAAGTCAATTGAGTCTAGTGCAAAAAAATGTATCTAAGAATGTAGAGGCTCAGCTAAAGGCTAGAGTTGAGGCACTAAATAAAAATATAGCTATACTTGAGAACAATTTAGATAGATATTCTTTTAAATCATTGATTGCAGGTATAGTTACAGAGATTCCATTCAAAAAAGGACAGTATATACAACCAGGTATGAAGGTATTTGAAATAAGCGACTTAGATACATTGTATTTAGAGACAGAGGTATTAGCATCTGATGTAAAAGATTTAAATATAGGAGGGCGTGTAGTTGTAAAAGAACCCGAACTAGGGCTAGACTTCGAAGGTGAAATCACATTTATAGCTCCAAAGGCGCACAATAAACGTTCGGATTTAGGAATAGAGCAAAAACGAGTAGATGTAGAAATGACATTTAAAGGGAATCCTAAATCGCTGAAACTTAACTATGAGTTAGATGTAAAGCTAATTATAGGGGAAAGAAATAATATTATCAGCGTACCAAATAGTGCGATATTTAAAATAGATGATAGTGATTACGTTTTTGTAATAGAAAATAACGTTTCGAAGCTTAGAAAAGTAGAACTTGGACTAGAAGGTGAAGAAAATACAGAAATCATACAAGGTCTTGAAAGTGGCGAAATCATCGTAGATTCACCTAGTGATCAATTAGAAAAAGACATGAAAGTAAAGGTTGTTTCCTAAAAAAAACTTGCAACCTATAAAAAATCTTGTTATGATTAATGTAACTTAAAGATAAATACGAACATTCGTGTTTATTAACTGAATAATATTCGCTTGTATAAATCCGGCAATAAGGGCTGGGAGTTTCTACCTGACCACCGTAAATGGTCTAGGCTACAGGTGTATGGCATCTTCTTGATAAAGATGAAAGTCTTTATTTGTATGACCTATATTGTATAGTATTAGCTGTGCAATATTGCTCCTTGGGTTGGGGTTATTTTGGGATACTTATTTTGAAGAAATTGTGACTGCTTACGCCTGATTATATTTTAGAAAGAGGGATGTAAAGTGCAATCACAAATACTACAGGAAAGAATCTTAAAAGATGGGGATACAAAGGGTTTTGATATTGTAAAGGTGGATAGTTTTCTAAATCACCAGATTGATGTTACATTGATGGACCACATAGGAGAAGCTTTTTATAAAAATTTCAAAGAACAAGGCATAACAAAGGTCTTGACAATAGAAGCTTCAGGTATAGCTATTGCGATGGCAACTGCGCGTTATTTTGACGTTCCAGTTGTATTTGCAAAGAAAGTAGAGTCTAAAAACTTAGACGACGAAATCTATACTTCTGAAGTTTTTTCTTTTACCAAAAATAGAACTTACCAGGTCCGTGTTTCAAAAAGATACATCAGTCCAGATGACAAAATACTAATAGTTGACGACTTTTTAGCAAATGGAAAAGCGTGTGAAGGATTAGTTGAAATAGTAGAATCAGCAAAGGCAGAAATCAAAGGTATAGGTATCGTCATAGAAAAAGGATTCCAACCAGGCGGAGCTAACCTTAGAGGCAGGGGATTTGAAGTACAATCACTTGCTATTATAGACGCCATAGATGGTGGCAAGATTGAATTTAGGGAGGAAGTTTAAGGATGAAGAAATTAGTCAAGATCATGATGGTAATGATGGCAGTAATGGCATTAGCAGTAGGGTGTGGTGGATCAAATGATTCAAAAGAAGAAGCAAAACAAGAGGGAACAGAACAAGTAGCTAGTTCAAATGAAGCAGAAACTAAAGCAGATGATATGACTATAGGTTTCATATTCATAGGACCTATTGGAGATGGTGGATACACATATGCTCACAACGAAGGCAGATTAGAACTAGAAGAAAAACTTGGAGTAAAGACAATATACAAAGAGTCAGTACCAGAAGGACCAGAAGTAGAGAAGGTACTTAGAGATATGGTTGACCAAGGTGCAAAAGCTATATTTGCAACTAGCTTTGGATACATGGACTATGTAGAAAAAGTAGCAAAAGATTACCCAGAGGTTAAATTCTTACACTGCTCAGGATATAAATCAGGAGACAACTTCGTAAATTATTTTGGTAGAATGTATGAACCAAGATTCTTGTCAGGTTTGGTAGCAGGTATGAAAACAAAGACAAACAAAATCGGTTATGTAGGTGCATTTGAAATTCCAGAAGTTGTAAGAGGAATAAACGCATTTACACTTGGAGTAAAAACAGTAAATCCAGAAGCAGAAGTAGATGTTAGATGGACACACACTTGGTACGATCCAGCTAAAGAAAAAGAAGCAGCAAAGGCATTATTAGATGCAGGTAGCGATGTAATAGCTCAGCACCAAGATACAGCAGGTCCACAGCAAGCAGCCGAAGAAGCAGGTGCATTTGCAATTGGTTATAATACAGATTCAGAAGACAAAGCTCCAAAAGCATATATGACTGCACCAGTTTGGAACTGGGGAGTGTACTATGTAGATCAAGTACAAAAAATGATAGATGGAACATGGACGGCAGAAAACAAATGGGGCGGAATGGATGAAGACATGGTTAAACTTTCACCTCTTACTCAAAATGCACCAGAAGAAGCGAAAGCTGTAGTAGCTGAATACGAAGAAAAGATCAAATCAGGAGAATTCAAAGTATTTGGTGGAGTGATCAAGAAGCAAGATGGAACAACAATCGGAGAAGACGGCAAGGTATTAGATGACCAAACACTTCTTGGAATGGATTGGTTCGTTGACGGCGTTAAAGGTTCTATAAAGTAGTAGGGGAGATTATTATGGATAAATTGGTAAGCATGAACAATATTACCAAGAAATTTGGCGCAGTGTATGCAAATCGCTGCGTCAATCTCCATTTAAATGAAGGAGAAGTCTTGGGTATACTTGGTGAAAATGGGGCAGGAAAGAGTACTCTTATGAACGTACTTGCAGGAATATATCAGCCAGATGAAGGTAGCATAGAGATAAGTGGTAAAACAGTACATATGAAATCGCCTAGAGAAGCTATTTCAAATGGTATAGGTATGATCCATCAACATCTTAAATTGATAGATAGTCACAGTGTATTTGAAAATATAATAGTAGGAGAAAAAAAGAAATTTGTAATAAACAAGATGAAATTGCAATCAGAAATAGAAGAATTGTCTCAAAAATATGGATTGCAAATTGATCTAAATAAAAAAATAGCAGATCTTTCCATAGCAGAAAAGCAGAGAGTGGAAATACTAAAAGTCCTCTACAAAGGAGCCAAGGTTTTGATATTAGATGAACCTACAGCAGTACTGACTCCACAAGAAACTAGGGGACTTTTTGATATCGTTAGAACCATGAAAGAAAGAGGATGTGGTATCATAATCATCACTCACAAGCTTGGAGAAATACTTGAAATAAGCGATAGAATCACAGTGCTTCGCAAGGGAACATCTGTCAAAAGCTTCGAAAATAAAGGACTAGATCCAAAGATACTCACAAACGAAATGGTTGGAGAAGCAGTTGATCTAGTAATAGAAAGACCAGAGTCAAATAGTTCGGAGATAGGACTCAAGATAAGAGATTTAAACGTGACAAATGATGAAAGTGTAAAAGTACTTAGAGATATAAACCTAGATGTATACAAAGGAGAAATACTGGGTATAGCGGGAGTTGCAGGTAGTGGACAAAAAGAATTATGTGAAGCTATAGCAGGACTTCAAAAAATAAAAAGTGGATCCATAGAATTTAAAGAAAAAGATATAGTTGGATCGACTCCAAGAGAAATTATAGACAGCGGTATAAGCATGAGCTTTGTGCCAGAAGATAGACTTGGAATGGGACTAGTTGCATCTATGGATTTAGTAGACAATGTACTTCTCAAATCATACGGAAATGGCAAGGGAATATTGGTTCGAAAGAAACCAGCAATAGACAAGGCCAATGATTTAGTTGAAAAACTCAGCATATCAACACCATCTATAGAGACTCCTGTTAGAAAATTGTCTGGTGGAAATATCCAAAAAGTACTACTTGGAAGAGAGATAGAAAACTCACCAGAAATACTCATAACAGCATATGCGGCAAGAGGTCTAGACATAGGATCTGCGCACCTAGTTTATGATCTGCTAAACGATCAAAAACAAAAAAATGTAGCGGTAATGTTTGTGGGGGAAGACTTAGATGTACTTCTAAAACTTTGCGATAGAATAGCAGTATTTTACGATGGATGTATTCAAGGCGTAGAAAAAGCTCAAAACCTAGATAAAGAAAAATTAGGTTGGATGATGGCTGGCAAAGATTTAGAGGAGGTGGAATCAAATGTTTAGATTAGCGAAGAGAGACGATTTGACCAAAACGCAAATTATGATGATTAGACTCTCATCTGTATTTTTGGGATTTATAGTTATGAGTTTGTTTTTTGTAGGGCTTGGTAAAAATCCAATAGATGTATACAAAGCAATGCTAGAAGGATGTTTTGGATCACCATATAGAATAAAAGAAACCATAAGACTAATGATACCACTTGCAATCATATCACTAGGACTTATAATAGCGTTCAAAATGAAATTTTGGAATATAGGAGCAGAAGGGCAAATACTAATGGGAGCTATGGGCGCAAGCTATGTAGCACTAAACTTTCACACACTTCCAAAAGTACTCGTGTTATTACTAATGATAATAGCTTCCATAGTATGTGGAGGAATCTGGTCAATGATTCCAGCATTTTTCAAAAGCAAATACGCGACAAACGAGACACTTTTTACACTCATGCTCAACTATATAGCACTTAAGTGGGTCATATTTTTACAATACGGACCATGGAAAGACCCTAAAGCATTTGGATTTCCCAAAGTGCCAAACTTTGAAGATAGTGCACTATTACCACAAATAGGAGGACTTCACATCGGCTGGATATTCCTACTAATACTGATGGCAGCAATATATATAATGATGCATAAATCAAAATTCGGATATGAAATATCAGTTATAGGAGAGAGCGAAAACACAGCGAGATATGCTGGAATACATGTGAGCAAAATTACATTAAAAGCAATATTTTTAAGTGGTGGTATCGCAGGACTTGTCGGCATGATTCAGGTATCTGGAGTTAGCAGTACTCTAAATTATGAGATATCAGCAGGCATGGGATATACAGCTATAATAGTAACTTGGCTTGCAAACATGAAAATAGCATTTATACCGATTGTAGCATTCCTATTTGCAGTGCTAAGTCAGGGTGCATCTTATATACAGACAGCATTTCAAATACCTCAAAGTGCAGCAGAGATACTTCAGGGGATAATACTATTATTTGCTCTAGGCGGCGAATTCTTTATCCACTATAAAATATATCCTGTGCACAAAGATAAAGCATCAAAGGAGGTAGCATAATGGGTAGTTTACTATTTTTATACACAGCGATACAAGCAGGGATACCGCTTTTATTTGCAACACTTGGAGAAATCATAACAGAAAAAGCAGGGCATCTAAATCTAGGTGTTGAGGGTACTATGTTAGTTGGAGCCGTTATGGGATTTATGGTTGGAAATACCACAAATCAGCCAATACTTGCAATGCTAGCGGCTATACTAGGTGGTGCATTTATGTCACTTATATATGCATTTTTGACAGTAAGTCTCAGAACAAATCAAGTAGTTACAGGACTCTCGATAACAATACTCGGAACTGGAATATCAGGATTTGTGGGACAAGCACTAGTTGGTGAAGTTCTAAGCCCAGAGTTTAAATCATTTTTTGAAAATATATCTATACCAATACTTTCGAAAATACCGTATATAGGTCCATTGTTATTCAATCACAATATAATGGTGTATATGGGATTCATAATAGCTGTAGTACTTGGATTTTATCTGAAAAATACGCAGGCAGGGCTCAACCTTAGAACCGTTGGAGAAGACCCAGCAGTTGCAGATGCAAATGGAGTAAATGTAAACTTTTACAAATACATTCACTGCATGATAGGTGGGGGTCTATGTGGTCTAGGCGGAGCTTATCTATCGCTTATATATATACCAGCTTGGCAGGATAACATAACAGCTGGAAGAGGATGGATAGCGGTAGCACTTGTAATATTTAGCGGATGGAGTACATCAAAAGCAGTATTTGGAGCGTTATTGTTTGGAGGACTAGATATAATAGGATTTAGAATACAGGGAATGAATCTTCCAATATCACAATATCTCATAGATATGCTTCCATATTTAGTAACGATATTTGTTTTAATATACAATGCTATGAGAAAGAAAAACGATGGAGCACCAAAAGGACTCAGCGTGCCTTATTTTAGAGAAGAGCGATGAATCATTAGCATAATGCTATGATATGTGGGTAGAATAAGAGTAATGATAATGTCATTATATAGAAATCATTTAGAGAGGTGATTGTATGGCAGATGAAATTACTCGTGACATAAACGAAAAACATAGAGTGACAGTAATGTTTGTAGACGATGAAATGATGGTGCTAAAAGCTCTCCGAAGAGCACTTAGAAAAGAGCCATTTAACAAAATATATGTAAATGATCCTAGAAAGGTAATGGATATATTTGAAAGAGAAGAAATAGCAGTTATAGTTACAGATATGAAAATGCCCCATATAGACGGTTTGAAACTACTTAAAATGGTAAAAGAAGGATACCCTGATACTATAAAAATAGTTCTATCAGGATATACACAACTACCGCAAGTATTAGCAGCATTAAACCACGGCGATTTGTACAAATTTATAACCAAACCATGGGATATGGCGGATGATTTTTTGCCGATAATTCATGAAGCTATAGAAAAGTATGAAAAACTTATGGAGAGAAAAAAACTCAGTTTCAACGTAATGCAAAAAAATCAAATGTACAAAAAACTACTGGATTTATCCAAAAACAAAGAAACAAATTTTCAGCTTGAAATAAACAAGATAAAAGAACTAAGTGAGATAATGATGCAGAGACTGAGAGACATATCGCTTAGAGATCCGATTTCTATATCTAGATATATAGAGTATTATGAAAACGCATACAATGTATGGCTGTATTCAATACCTAGAAATGATTTAGAGTTTAGCATAGAAAGATTAGAATCAGACTTTAAGAAGATATTCTCGAAAAAAAATGTAGATATAGAGATTGGTGGATTAGAAAAAGAAGAGAAAAGACAAGTACTTTATGGTAATTATAGATTGTTACTAAATGCATTTATTGCTATAGATGACATGATAGTAGAGACGTGTAAAGAATCCATTCAAAAACATTCTGTTGTAGTAAAAATGCTAAATCAAGAATCCACGAAAGCATTGATATTTATGAACAAATTAGAATTTGAAAGTAAAGACGAGAAAAAATACATGGATGAATTTAGTAAATTTATGAATGAAGTGATATCTAATCTAGGTGGTAGCTTTGAAATACTCAAAGTAGAATCACAATACTACTACAGGCTCAGCACCTATTTTTCAATAAAAACGGACTAAAAACAGGCTGCTTTAAAATGAATGAACAAATTCATTTTGAAACAGCCTGTTTATTATCTAGAGAGTGCTATCATGTGAGAATCATAGAATTGTTCATTGATTAATATCGTAGGGGAGTTAGTGTTTTGGCAGTTAGTATTGCAGCAGTTAGTATTTAAGCAGTTAGTATTTAAGCAGTTAGTATTTAAGTAGTTGGTGTTTAAGCAGTTAATATTGTAAGTAGTTGTATCTAGGTGTTTATAAAGAGAAACTAAGCGCAAAAAAATTAACAGGATGGCTTATCCTGTTAATTTCGGGGTGTACAATTGAGTTTGGGTGGAATAAAATCCCTGAGATTGTTAAAAACAATGCTCAATCATATTTTAAGAGGTTGATTATTATATACCACCTGTGAAAAAGTTTAAACAAAAAAATAAAAAAAATTTTGTTAATTATAAAGAAATCGAAATAATTATGTCCAAATACTACAATATAATAAGGTAAAAAGGGCAAAAATGATTAGAAATAAAGCACGATATATTGAAAACTTGACATAGGTATTAATCATCTATATAATACACTTGATACGGAACTTGAAAATAAAAATAGAGAAAAACTTTTTTGATGAAAAGTATACTGATTACTTTGAAAGTCAAAATTCAAAAGATGTGTTAAAAAATGGATGATATTGCATTCAAAAATTATCCATATACAGGGAAACATGTCTTGTGTTATAATATATTAGTTAAGGAAAAAAACGAAAAAGAAATTGCACGTACATGCGTGTTTTAGGAGGAAATTTCATGGCAACTTTAGTAAAAAAAGAAGGAAATCAAGTAACATTTACATTTGAAATCGCATCAGAAACATTTGAAGGTGGAGTACAAAAAGCTTACCTAAAAAACAGAAAACACTTTGATATCTCTGGTTTTAGAAAAGGTAAAGTACCTAGAAAATTGATCGAACAAAGATACGGAGTAGAAGTGTTCTATGATGATGCAATCAACGAAGTATTACCAGAAGCTTATGAAGCAGCTGTAAAAGAATTAGCATTAGACCCAGTTGATCGTCCATCAGTAGACTTCAAAGAAGAAATCGTAAAAGGTCAACCAGTTGTAATGGAAGCAGAAGTAACTGTAAAGCCAGAAGTAAAATTAGGCGAATACAAAGGTCTAGAAGTAGAAAAAACTGAGCCAGAGATCACAGACGAAGCTGTAGATCATGACTTAAGCCACAAAAGAGAAGAATACGCTAGAGTAACTACAGTAGAAGATAGAGCAGCTAAAGAAGGCGACACATTAACTATCGACTACAAAGGATTCGTAGGAGAAGAGCAATTCGAAGGTGGAACAGCAGAAGGACAAACTCTTGAGTTAGGTTCAAACGCATTTATCCCAGGATTCGAAGAGCAATTAGTGGGTAAAAATGTAGGGGACGATGTAGAAGTAAAAGTTACATTCCCAGAAGAATATCATGCAGAGAACTTAGCTGGACAAGAAGCTAAATTCGAAGTAACTATTCACGAAATCAAAGAAAAAGAATTACCAGAATTAGATGATGAGTTTGCTAAAGACGTAAGTGAGTTTGATACATTAGAAGAATTAAAAGCAGATATCAAAGCTAACTTATTGAAACAAGCACAAGAATCAGCTGAGAACGAATTCAAAAACACTTTGATTGACAAAATCGTAGAAAACACAGAAATCGACTTGCCAGAAGCAATGGTAGATGGTCAAATCAATGCTGAATTACAAAACTTCCAATACAGCTTAATGTACCAAGGTCTTACTCTTGATAAATACTTCGAGCTTACAAACACTACAGCAGAAGATTTAAAAGCTCAAATGAGACCAAACGCTGAGAAAATGGTTAGAGGCGAATTGGTATTAGAAGCTATCGGTAAAGCAGAAAGCATCGAAGTATCTGACGATGAGTTAGAAGAAGAATACACTAAGATGGCAGAGCGTTACAACAGAAGCGTTGAAGACTTAAAGAAAGACTTAAAAGACGGCGATGTAGAATACATCAGAGCTGGAGCAGTTAAGAGAAAAACAATAGACTTCATAGCAGCAAACGTAAAATAATTTAGACAAAAACACATAATCGCCTACCTCAGAAGAGGGGTAGGCGTTTCATACTATAAACCTAGCGGAGGTGGAATATATGCCATTAATACCTTATGTAGTAGAAAATACAGGAAGAGGCGAGAGATCATACGATATCTATTCTAGACTTTTAAAAGAGAGAATCATCTTTTTAAACGGAGAGGTAAACGATGAATTAGCAAGCGTTGTTACAGCACAGCTTTTATTCTTGGAAGCAGAAGATCCAGACAAGGAAATTCAAATGTATATCAACAGCCCTGGCGGATCAATTACCGCTGGTATGGCGATTTACGATACTATGCAATATATCAAACCAAAGGTTTCGACTATATGTATAGGTTTGGCTGCTAGTATGGGTGCATTTTTATTAGCTGCAGGAGCTAACAAAAAGAGATTTGCATTACCAAACTCAGAAATCATGATCCATCAACCAGCAGGTGGTATTCAAGGTAAGGCTACAGATATGCACATATATACTGAGCGAATCTTGAAGACTAAGAAAAAATTAAACGAGATATTAGCAGAGAGAACTGGTCAAACTGTTGAGAAAGTTACGCAAGATACAGAACGTGATAACTTTATGTCAGCAGACGAAGCCAAAGATTATGGCTTAGTTGACGAAGTGATTTCGTATAGAGATTAGAGATCTTTTGTAAGACTTTGAAACAAGACGGTATGGAGATCTTAGATAGGAGATGTAACTATGTCAAAATATGAAGAGAAACAATTGCGTTGCTCATTTTGTGGAAAAACACAAGATCAAGTTAGAAGATTGATCGCAGGCCCAAATGTCTACATTTGCGATGAGTGTGTGACATTGTGTCAGGAAATCATCGAGGAAGAATTCGAAATCGAACGCGACAGTTTTGAAATAGAGGAATTATTGAAGCCAGCTCAGATCAAAGAGATCCTAGATCAATATGTCATAGGTCAAGATCGAGCGAAAAGATCCCTTGCCGTAGCGGTTTACAACCACTACAAGCGAATCAAAACAAACAACGTATCGGAAGATGTAGAACTTCAAAAGAGTAATATCTGCTTAGTAGGACCTACAGGTTCAGGTAAAACACTTTTAGCACAAACACTAGCGAAGATATTGAATGTGCCATTTGCTATAGCAGATGCTACATCACTTACAGAAGCAGGTTATGTTGGTGAAGACGTAGAAAACGTATTATTGAAACTCATTCAAGCTGCAGACTACGACATGGAGAAAGCAGAGAAGGGAATCATATATATAGACGAGATTGACAAGATTGCTAGAAAATCTGAAAACCCATCTATCACTAGAGACGTAAGTGGTGAAGGTGTTCAGCAAGCACTTCTTAAAATTATAGAGGGAACTGTAGCTAGCGTGCCACCACAAGGTGGTAGAAAGCATCCACACCAAGAATTTTTACAGGTAAACACTAAAAACATTTTGTTCATAGTGGGTGGAGCATTTGCAGGTCTTGACAAAATCGTTCAAAAAAGAGTAGGAAAAACATCTATGGGATTTGGAGCTGATCTAGTTAGCCAGTCACAATTTGATGAAAAAGCACTACTTGCACAGCTTCAACCAGAGGACTTATTGAAGTATGGAATCATACCAGAACTTGCTGGTAGACTTCCAGTACTAGTAACACTTAGTCCACTAGACGAAGAAATACTTCTTCAAATACTTACAGAGCCAAAGAACGCTCTAGTTAAGCAATACAAAGAACTATTTAAAATGGATCATGTAGAGCTTGAGTTTGAAGAAGAAGCATTAAAAGCAGTTGCTAAGAAGGCCATAGAGAGAAAAACCGGTGCTCGTGGTCTAAGGGGGATACTAGAAGACGTAATGACAGAAGTTATGTACGAAATCCCATCTAGAGAAGATGTAGAAAAATGCATCATCACAGAGCAATCTGTTACTGAAAAACGCGAACCGACACTTCTATTAAAAGAGGGTCACAAAAGACTAGCTTTAGAAAAAGAAGAATCAGCATCGTAAAAAAAGTGCCCACCGATGAGTGGGCTTTTTTCGTTATAATGGAAAATAACCCTTTAAATTGATTGACTAAATTACAAAATTTAGGGTAATATATAGAAGACAAAAAATAAAACAAAAAGCTTATACCATAAAATAGACCCAATGAAAAGGAGGCGGAAATAATGGAAAGCTATAAAATAGAACGTACAAGAAGAGAGATTCCGTTGATTCCACTTAGAGGACTTTCAATTTTTCCATACATGGTTATACATTTTGATGTAGGTAGAGAAAAATCGACAGCTGCTATAGAGCAGGCTATGATGACGGATTCACTTATCTTTTTGACATCACAAAAAGAAACTAGAATGGAAAATCCGACTAAGAATGATTTTTATGAAGTTGGAACGATTTGTAAGGTGAAGCAAATGCTCAGACTTCCAGGAGACACACTTAGAGTATTAGTAGAAGGACTTAAGCGTGCCGAGATACAAGAAGTGCTTAGCGAGGACGACTATTTCAATGTAATAGTAGATGAAATAGAGCTAGATGCACCAGATGAGCCAGGCTCAGAGATGGAAGCCATGATGAGAATGGTGATGGAAACATTTGAAGACTATGTTACTGCATCTAACAAAATAACTACAGATGTACTTCTCACAGTGGAAGAAATCGAAGACCCCGAGAGACTTGCAGACGTAATAGCTTCTTACATCTACTTGAAGCCAGAGAGCAAGCAAACGATACTAGAAGCATTCGACCCATTTGAAAGACTTGAAAAGTTGAACTTTATACTTAGAGAAGAACTTGAAGTAATTCAAATAGAGGAAGAAATAAACAACAAGGTAAAAACTCAAATCAACAAAGTTCAGAAAGAATACTATCTAAAAGAACAGATGAAAGCTATTCAAAAAGAACTTGGCGAAGAAATGAGCATAGACAACGAAGTAGAAGAATACTTGGCTAAGATTAAGAAATCTAAAATGCCAAAAGACGTCAAAGAGAAAGCCAAAAAAGAGGTAGGACGACTTAGACATCTATCTCCATCATCGGCAGAAACTGGCGTTATCAGAAACTATGTGGAGTGGTTAGTAGAACTTCCATGGGGCAAGATGAGTAAAGACAGTACTGATTTGAAGAGATCTAGACAGATACTAGATGAAGATCACTACGGACTTAAAGATGTAAAAGAGAGAATACTAGAGTACTTGGCAATCAGATCTATAGCGAAAGATATGAAAGCGCCTATACTTTGTCTAGTAGGACCTCCAGGAGTTGGTAAAACTTCTATAGCTAGATCTATAGCTAGATCATTGAAGAGAGAATTTGTCAGAATGTCACTTGGTGGTATGAGAGATGAAGCTGAAATCAGAGGACATAGACGTACTTATGTAGGAGCTATTCCAGGTAGAATCGTATCAAACATGAAGAAAGTTGGAGTGAAAAACCCAGTATTCTTGTTAGATGAGATAGACAAACTAAATAGCGACTTTAAAGGAGATCCAGCATCTGCACTACTAGAAGTATTAGATCCAGAGCAGAACAACACATTTACAGATCATTTCCTTGAAGTACCATTTGATCTTTCGAAAGTTATGTTTATAACTACAGCTAACACTACATCGACTATACCAGGTCCATTACTTGACCGTATGGAACTTATTCAAGTATCTAGCTACACTGAGGATGAAAAATTCCAGATAGCTAAGAGATACTTAGTGCCAAAACAGATCAAAGAACATGGATTAGAGCCATATGATGTCAAGATATCAGACAATACACTCAAAGAAGCTATATCAGGCTACACTAGAGAAGCTGGAGTTAGAAGACTTGATAGAACTATAGGAACACTTTGCCGTAAAGCAGCGAAAAAAATCGTTGAAGACAAGGTGAAGAGTGTGAGAATAAATGCAGGAAACTTAGAAAAATACCTAGGTGTCAGAAAATACTCTCCAGAGATGGTTAACAAAGAGAGTGAAGTCGGTATAGTTACAGGACTTGCGTGGACAGCAGTAGGTGGAGTTACTCTAAGTATAGAGGTAAACCTAATGCCAGGTAAAGGCAAAGTACAGCTCACAGGAAAACTTGGAGATGTAATGAAAGAATCTGCTATGATTGGTATATCTTATATCAGATCTAGATCAATCGACTTTGGAATAAATGAGAAATTCAACGAAGATACAGATATCCACATCCACATACCAGAAGGAGCTACTCCAAAGGATGGCCCATCTGCAGGTGTAACAATGGTTACAGCAGTTACATCAGCACTTACAAAAATACCAGTGAGAGCAGATGTAGCAATGACAGGTGAGGTTACACTTAGAGGTAAAGTACTTCCAATAGGTGGACTTAAGGAAAAGAGTATCGCAGCACATAGAGCAGGCATGAAAAAAGTACTAGTGCCAATGGAGAACAAAAAAGATATGGAAGAAGTGCCAGAGAAAGTTAAAAAGGCATTGGAATTCGTATTTGTAGAAAATGTTCAAGAAGTACTAGAACACGCACTTGAGAAAATGCCGACTAAGAAGAAGGTAAGTACTCGCAAGAAGACTACCAAGAAGAAGGAGCAGTAAAAAATGATAATAAAAAAATCAGAAATTCTGATTACAGCTGCACGTCCAGATCAATATCCTGAAGCAGGACCAGTTGAAATAGCGCTGGCAGGACGTTCAAACGTAGGTAAATCATCACTTATAAACACTCTGATAAATAGAAAAAATCTAGCTAGAACGAGTGGACAGCCAGGAAAGACACAGACTTTAAACTTTTACAACATCAACGACTTGTTTAGATTTGTAGACCTTCCTGGATATGGATATGCTAGAGTATCTAAAGCAGATAGAGTGCGCTGGGGTAAGATGATAAACACATATCTAGAATCTAGAGACACCATGAAAGAAATGTTCTTGCTAGTGGATATCAGACACAAGCCAAACGAGCACGATGCCATGATGTACCACTGGATGGTGGACAACGGATTTGCAGGATATGTAATAGCGACTAAAGCGGATAAAATTTCAGGTAATGACAGATTCAAAGCTGTAAAGAGAATTTGTGAAGCACTTGGAATAGAAGACAAAAAACTAGTTATTCCATTTTCAGCTACTAAGAAAATGAATATTGACAAAATATGGAGAACCATAGAAGGCATATTGATAGAAGAAGATGTAGATCTTGAAGGATATATACGAGAAGAAAACACTTCAAAATAGAATTTATGTATTTTTGTAAATAGACAGTACTGTGTAAACAGTACTGTCTATTTTTATGAAAATTTAATAAACTAATCAATTGAAAATTCGCTAATAGCGTTTTTTGTGAAAAATAAGACAATCAAGTTTATGAAAATCGGTTTTATTTTAATATTTATTTTGATATAATTATAAAGGCATTGGTAAAGGGTTTCACCTGTACAAAGATTACAAAAAATACATAAAAAACACATATAAAACATACATAAAAAATTTTTAAAACCCAAAGAGCTGGGTAAATAATAGGTGAGGCTAGTTAGTTAACAATGTAAATGAAAAGGACGGACGTGATGGAATTGAGTTGGAGTTTAAAAAAAGTATTGAGTAGTGACTTCTTGAAAATCAGAAATGAGCTAGAGCATATCTTCACAAGTATGAAGCAACAAATCAAGGATGACAATCTTTTTTTCGATACAAAATTAATATTAGATGAGCTAATATGCAATGGAATCAAACATGGCAATAGCGAAGATATAGAGAAAAAAGTCGAAGTGTCCATAGAGATAAATGATGACAATATAATGATAAAAGTCAAAGATGAGGGCGATGGATTTGACTACAATTGTGAAGACTACGACCCTTACAGCCTCGAATCTAATGGACGAGGACTTTGCTTAGTAGATGGTCTAAGTGACGAATTGCATATTGACAAAAACACCATTACTTCAATAAAATATGTAGAGAACGATTAAAAGAGACTCTTAGCCTAAGAGTCTTTTTTAGAGCGATGAAAAAAAGGTGGGGCAAGTAAACATGGATAGAGTAAAAAAACTACTAAAAAAACACTACGGATACTCAGAATTTCGAAAAGGACAAGAAGAGACCATAGAGAGCCTCATAAACGAGCGAGACACATTAGCGATAATGCCAACAGGAGCTGGTAAATCACTGTGCTATCAACTACCAGCTATGATATACGATGGGATAACCATAGTCATATCGCCTCTTATATCACTCATGAAAGACCAGGTAGATGCGCTAAATGAAGCCGGCATAAACGCAACATATATAAACAGCACACTCAGCTATGATGAAATAGACGAGAGACTATACATGCTACAGAGCGGAGAGTACAAACTCCTATACATAGCTCCAGAGAGGCTAGTCGCTCCAGATTTCAGACAGATGATGAGTCACATAAATATATCAATGATAGCCATAGACGAAGCACACTGTGTATCGCAGTGGGGACACGATTTCAGACCTAGCTATGCATCCATAGCACCTCTTATAGCAGAGATGGACAAAAGACCGATAGTAGCAGCATTTACAGCTACAGCCACAGAGAGCGTAAAACTAGACATACTAAAACTACTGAATCTAAATGATCCTAAAGTAGTGATCACAGGATTTGACAGAGAAAACCTCTACCTATCAGTTGTAAAGGGCAGAAACAAAAAAGACGTAATACTAGATTACGTATCTTCGCATAGAGAAGACGTAGGGATCATATACTGTGCTACGAGAAAAGAAGTAGATGCAACATACGACCTTCTCATGAAAAAAGGCTATGATGTGGGAAGATACCACGCAGGGCTAACAGATGAAGAGAGAAAAGAAACTCAAGAAGCATTCATATACGATGATATAAAAATCATAGTCGCGACAAATGCATTTGGTATGGGTATAGACAAATCAAACGTGCGCTACGTAATTCACCACAACCTACCTCAAAACATGGAAGCCTACTATCAAGAGGCAGGACGTGCTGGTAGAGATGGCGAGCCAAGCGAATGCATACTCATATTCTCACCACAGGACATAATGATACAAAAATTCATCATAGAACAGAGTATAGCATCACAGGATAGACAAAACATACTATATGAAAAACTTCAAACTATGGCAGACTACTGCCACACATCTAAATGTCTTAGAGAATATATACTAAACTACTTTGGCGAAGAATACGAAGATGAAACATGTGACTATTGTAGCAATTGCAAAGACGATAGTGAACTCACAGACATGACATTAGAGGCACAGAAGATATTTTCATGCATATATAGAATGGATCAAAGATTTGGAACGACAATGGTAGCAGATGTACTAAAAGGGTCAAAAAACCAAAAAGTTTTATCACAAAACTTCCAAGAACTCTCCACCTATGGTATCATGGAAGAATACGCGGCAAAAGAAATCAAAGCCATGATGAATGGACTCATAGCAGATGAATACCTAGAACTAGAAGGTAATCAATACCCTGTTGTGAGACTAAAACCAAGAGCAATAGCAGTTTTAAAAGGCAAAGAAACAGTTATGAGAAAAATGCACAAACTAGCTCCAAAATCAGAAAAAGACAGCGAGCTATTTACTATACTAAAAGACCTTCGTAAAGAAATATCACAAAGAGAAAAAGTCCCTCCATATATCATATTTGCAGATAGCACACTATCAGACATGAGCACATACATGCCCCTAAACGATAGAGAACTAATAGATATAAAAGGAGTCGGCGAATCAAAGGTCAAAAAATACGGAGCAGAATTCATAAAAGCAATAGAGAGCTACATGAAAGCTAAAGACATAGATCCAGAATCGAGACCAAATATACACAAT